>JAHRAP010000091.1 GCA_020027255.1 Nitrosopumilaceae archaeon
AGAATGAAGAAATTTATACGCAGTAAAGAATTATTCATTTTTGATGGTTTTACAGGCGCAGATAAAAATATCAGGATTCCAATCAGAATAATAAATGATCACGCTTGGCAAAATTTGTTTGCACGACAATTGTTTATAAGACCTACTGAAGATGAATTAAAATCACATATACCAGAATTCACAATTCTATGTATTAATAATTTTAATGCTATCCCTAAAAACGATAAAACAAAGTCTGATGTTTTCATATTAATTAATCTTTCACAAAAACTTGTTCTAATAGGGGGCACCAGTTATGCGGGTGAAATAAAAAAAGCAATGTTTTCTATCATGAATTACATATTGCCTAAACAGAACATCCTTCCCATGCATTGCTCTGCGAATGTAGGTTCTAAAGGAGACACTACACTATTTTTCGGTTTGTCTGGTACTGGGAAAACAAGCTTATCTGCAGATCAGAATAGATCGCTAATTGGTGATGATGAACATGGTTGGTCTTGCTACGGAATATTTAATTTTGAGGGAGGGTGTTATGCCAAATGTATTAGGCTGAATAAAAATAAAGAACCGCAAATTTGGAATGCCATTAAAAAAGGCACAATATTAGAAAATGTAATTGTACACAAACGTACATTTGAACCTGATTTTGATGATAATAGCATTACAGAAAATACTAGAGCTGCTTATCCATTACATTATATTGCTGGTGCCAAATCTCCAAGTGTTGGGAATCACCCTAAAGTGATCTTATTTCTTACTGCCGATGCACTCGGTGTGCTTCCTCCTGTGTCTAAACTAACAAAAAACGCAGCTATGTTTCATTTTATGTCTGGATATACAAGCAAATTGGCAGGTACTGAAAGAGGTATCAAAGAACCTAAAGCCGTTTTTTCTGAGTGTTTTGGAGCTCCATTCATGCCTAGATCTGCTTATGTATATGCGAAAATGTTAGGCGAAAGAATAACTAAATATGATACTAAAGTTTATCTGATAAACACTGGTTGGACCATGGGTCCGTATGGTGTGGGTGCTAGAATTAATATAGCATACAGTAGATCTATGGTTTCTGCTGCATTAAATGGATCCATTGATTCTTCAGGATATGAATATAATAAATTATTTAATTTGTATATTCCATTTAGATGTAATGATGTGCCGTCTAAAATATTAAATCCACGAAATACATGGAACGATAAAAATTCTTATGATGTGACTGCCAACGAGCTTGCACAAATGTTTGTTGATAATTTTAAAAAATTTAAAGATGTAGCACCACAAATACGTGATGCTGGACCTAATGTTGCAAAATAATTAAATACATACTACTGATTTAAATTTTTATAAACTAATAAATTACATGATGTGATGAATTTATTATGGTTAAACATGATCTTCCAACAATACCATATAGATATGATGAATTAGAACCTTATATAGATAAACAAACTATGGAAATACATCACACTAAGCATCACCAAAAATACACAGATGTAATGAATGCTACTTTAGAAAAACTATCTCCAGAAATGCAAAACAAAACCATTCCAGAAATACTTACTAACATAGATAAAGTACCTATAGATCTTCGTAGTGCATTAAATTTCAATGCAGGCGGATTCGATAATCATACATTATTTTGGCACAACATGTCTCCGTCTGGTGGAGGATCTCCTGACGGACGATTGGCTGAAGAGATATCTTCTACATTTGGAAGCTTCGAAGAATTTAAAAAATTTTTTGCAACTAATACTGCATCTATACAAGGTAGTGGATGGGGATGGTTAGTATACAACAATAGCTCGCGCAAAGTTGAATTTAAAACCATGCAAAATCAAACTAGTCCTAGAACGCTGGGTCTGATTCCATTATTGGGATTAGATGTATGGGAACATGCATATTATCTTAAATATCAAAACAAAAGACCTGAATACATATCTCAATGGTGGAACATAGTTAATTGGAAAGAGGTTGAAAACAGATTTAACACTATGTAAAAAATTTCGTTTTTTTAATTTAATTGATTTACGACGTGAATGCATTTATAATTAATAATATTGTTGTAAATACAAATGAGCGAAGAACAAGCACAAAAATTATTATATCAAATACAAACTCTAGAAACCTATTTTGCTGATTTAATCCAAAAAGAAAATACGCTAGCCAGTGTGTTGCGAGAAGCAAAATCTGCTGTAGAATCAATTATGTCATTAAGTGAAAAATTAGAATCGGATACACTTATGCCAATAGGAATGGGTGCATACATTAAAACAAAAATTGTTTCTAATCAAAATATTGCTCTTAATGTTGGTAGTGGAATAATGATAGAAAAAAATAAAACGGACGCAATAAATTACCTCGAACTAAGAATCAAAGAAATAGAGACAGCACTTAAAAACACATCTATACAAAAACAAGATATCGCAATAAAATTAGAACAAGGTAAACAAGAAATTAACCGTTTAACAAAAACATCACAACAAAACAATACGAAATAATTTGTTTGCAAAACTACGTAATGCATTTTTGAATATTGCCAAGAATATACACGAAACTGAGATAAATGAAGTGGAACTAGACAAAATTCTATCCGAATTGGAGATTTCATTACTAGAATCAGACGTAGCAGTAGAAATAATTGACTTATTTAAATATGATCTACACAAAAAACTTATTGGCATTAAAGTCAACAAAAATAAAATATATCAAATCATACAAAATAGCTTAACACAAAACATCTTATCGTTATTTGATTCCCTGCCTGTTGTGGACATAACTTCTCGCATCATTTCTAAAAACGAAATTAATAACAATGGCAATGTTTTTGTTATAATGTTTGTTGGTATCAACGGCACTGGAAAAACAACTACTCTTGCTAAGATCACCTACCTATTAAAAAAATTGAACGTCTCTACAGTTATAGCTGCATCTGACACTTATAGGGCTGGAGCTATTGAACAACTGCAAGTCCATGCCAACCGTCTTAATACAAAATTAGTACACCAAAATTATGGATCAGATCCTGCATCTGTTGCTCGAGATGCTATTCTTTATGCAAAATCGCATAATGTTGATTGTGTATTAATAGATACTGCTGGAAGAATGCAAACCAGCAAAAATCTGATGGATCAAATCTCTAAAATTACTAATGTTTCAAAACCAGACTTAAAAATATTTGTCGGTGATTCACTAGCTGGCAATGATGTAGTTAACCAAGCACAAGAGTTTTATAACTATGTTAAATTTGATGCGTCTATATTGACTAAAGCCGACGTAGATGCACGTGGAGGCGCTGCCTTGTCTATTATGAAATTGACATCTACTCCAATTTTATATTTTGGGACTGGACAAAACTATGATGATTTAAAACAGTTTGATAAAACTGAATATATACATAGCATATTTCCTGAAGTCCAAACCACGTCGTTGATAAACAAATCAGTTGAAAATGACACTCATAACACAAATCAACTCCAAAAGTTGGAAGCGTCTGCTGTTGAATACATTGATGATAATATTAATAAAAATAATAACGTTGATAAAATTAACATAAATCCAACTGATAATAATGAACTACATGAAACAAATAATGCTGAATCGCAAAAACCACACAAATTACAAACAACTAAAAAAAGATTTTTTGATAGATTTAGAAAATGAAATTACAAACACAGAATTTGTTGACGCTTGATGAATTAACTAAACACGAATTATTACAATTAATTGAATTGGGTATAAAGCTTAAACGTTATTCAAAAGACGGGAAAAACTTCTATGAATTGAAAAACAAAACCATGGCGATGATTTTTCAAAAACCATCCACACGAACACGTGTCAGCTTTGAATTATCTATGTTGCAGCTTGGAGGTCATGCCATAAATTTATCACACAGAGATCTACAATTATCGTTAGGCGAATCAATAGAAGATACAGCCAAAACTTTATCCATTTATGTTGATGTAATAATGGCACGTGTTTATGAACATAAACAAATTGAATTACTAGCAAACAATTCAAGTGTTCCAGTGATAAATGGATTGTCTAACACTTTTCATCCATGTCAAATTTTAGCTGATTTCATGACTATTAAAGAACACAAAGACGATCTGAACAACATCAAAATAGCGTGGATAGGTGATTGTACTAATGTATGCAATTCATTAATTTATGGATGTTCTAAATTGGGAATAAATATGTCTATATCTTCTCCGCAAGGTTATGAACCTAATCCAGATGTCATTCATGAATCACGAAAACATATATCTATCGAAATAGATGACAATCCATCGCATATGATAGATAAAGCCGACGTCGTGATGACCGATACATTTGTTTCGATACATGACATTAAAAATCAAGACAAAAGAATACAAAAATTTTTACCTAAGTTCAGAATAAATTCATCACTTATGAAAAAAGCAAATAAAAATGCAATTTTTTTACATTGTTTACCAGCAAAACGAGGATATGAAGTAACAGACTCCGTGATAAATGGTACACAATCTGTAGTTTGGCACGAAGTTGAAAATAGATTACACATGCAAAAAGCATTATTATTATCGCTGTTTGATATTTAACTTTTATAAGAGTAAGTTTAAGTTTTTGCGCTAACGATGAAATACAAAAAAATATTAAAACGGGCTAAATTGAAAAAAACTAATTATCGTAAAAGACGGTCTATGCTAATGAGTAAATCTGAGTTTGTTACAGTTAAAATTTCTAACGAAAATACATTAGTCCAAATCCATAAACCTGCATTTGCTGGTGATCTAGTAGTAGCCTCTGCGCATTCTAGATTTTTACTTAATGAAGGATGGAAAGGATCTAGAAAAAACATATCTGCAGCATATCTTACAGGGTATTTAGCAGGTAAAAAATCCATAATTAAAGGAATTAAAAATGCTATTTTGTACAGTGGTACTGATAAATACACACAAAGAATGGCCGCTGCACTAAAAGGACTTGTAGATGCTGGTTTACAAATACCTGCTGATCAAAATACATTTCCTCCAGAACAAAGAATAAATGGTATGCATCTTTCTGTAAAAAATAACATAGAAAATATAAAATCTATAATAAACAAAGGGCAAAAAAATGAATAAAAATAAAAATACACAAAGAGAATCCAATTCGGATCAAAAACTGATTAATTGGATACCTCGTACAATTTTAGGCAAGAAAGTAGTATCTGGAGAAATCACTGTTATGTCAGAAATATTTGAAAATGGATATCGAATCCAAGAATCTGAAATAATTCGAAAATTATTGCCTGATCTAAAGATGGAAGTAATAGATGTTGGGATAATCCAAAAAATGACTGCTAATGGTCAATCTACAAGATTTAAAGCTATGGTTGCAGTTGGAAATGAAAAAGGTTGGTTAGGTATAGGACAAGGTAAATCTAAACAAATGAGAACTGCAATAGAAAAAGCTACAAATGTGGCATATCTGAATGTCAATCCTATTAAGTTAGGTTGTGGAAGTTGGGAATGTAGGTGTGATCAACACCATTCTGTTCCTTTTAGAGTATCTGGTAAAGGCGGTAGCGTAGTAATAGAAATACTCCCAGCTCCTAGAGGCTTAGGATTGGTCGCTGGTGGACAAATTAAACGGTTACTTAAATTGGCTGGATTAAAAGATGCATGGACTAGCGCAAAGGGATCTACGTCTACCATGAATTCTACTTCTAAAGCTGTCATGCAATGTTTAAGACACACATTCAGCCAAGGTTGATTATATGGCAAACTCACTTTTAGTTTTACGAATCAAAGGACAAGTAAATTTGCCTCATTGGGCATCTACTACATTTAAACTCTTTAACCTCGAAAAAAAATACCGGGCCACAATTATCCAAAATACAAAAGATTCAATTGGCATGCTTAATAAAGTCAAAAATTACATTTGCTGGGTAGAAACCGAAATACCTTTAGTAGAAGAATTGTTAAATAAAAGAGCATATAAAATAGGTAACATAAAATTCACTGAAGATGACGCAATGAAATCTGGTTTTGATAATATTAATCAATTAGCACATTCTATCTATGATGGCAAAATAACTTTATCTGAGATAAAAACGCTTAAACCATGGTTTGCTTTATCACCACCTAAACATGGGTTTAAAAAGAGTACAAAAAAAATGTATACTGACAACGGCATACTGGGACACAATAAAGATTTAGGTATTTTAATTAAGAATATGATATAAATGACTACTAGATTAAGAAAGACCAGGAAATATCGTGGATCTCGAACACATGGTTGGGGCCAAGTAGGACAACATAGATCTACAGGTCATAAAGGAGGCCAAGGTCAAACTGGACAGTTAAAACATCATTTCAGCTCTATGCTAAAATACAATCCAGACCATTTTGGACACGATTCTATGCATCCCCCAAACCAGAATATGATCAAAAAATGGATTAATATACGTGATCTTGATCATATATATTATCAATTCAGAGACTCAGAGACCGAAATTTTAGATCTAACTAGTTTAGGATATGAGAAACTACTTGGAGGAGGATCAATTAACCGCAAATATGTAATCAAAATAAAAAATATCACTAAAAATGCTGAGCAAAAAATTACGCAAGCTGGAGGTAAAGTGCTATCTAATAATGACTGAAGGCACAGCTACAACTATCATTCGAACTATAGTGCAAAAGTCAGAACCATATTTACCTCAAGTTCCGAAGCCGCGTAAAAAGTTACCGTTACAAAACAGATTGTTATGGTGTGGTATAGCATTACTCATCTATATGGTGATGGGCCAAACTCCATTATATGGTGCTTCTACTCCAGACTTTGATTTTTTAGCTTTTGCACGCGTTATTTTTGCGTCGCAACAAGGTACATTAATTGAACTTGGTATTGGTCCTATAGTTACTGCTGGATTATTAATGCAATTATTGAAGGGATCTGAAATACTTAATTTCGACTTTAAAAAGCCTACAGAACGAGGTGTATTTCAAACTGCAACCAAATTAGTTACATATGTAGTTATTATAGTAGAATCTATAGTTTATGGAACTGCTGTTTATGGTCCTGGAATATCTGAACCAACCACATTATATATTTTAGTGGGACAACTTATGAGCGCTTCGATAATCATAATGATGTTAGATGAATTAATCCAAAAAGGTTGGGGATTGGGAAGCGGTATTAGTCTTTTTATAATGGCTGGCGTAGCTCAACAAATTTTATGGAGTGTTTTTAGTCCGTTACCAGCTGGTGACGGTGGTTCTATTGGAATTTTACCATATATTGGACAGTCTATCATGCAAGGCGATATATATGATATTATATTTCGTTCTAATCAACTTCCGAGTGTTTTTGGTTTGTCTCTTACCATAGGAATCCTGCTGATTTTAATTTATACTCAAGGCATGAAAGTAGAAATTCCAATAATTTCAACCAAATATAGAGGTTTTTCGGCAGTATATCCAATTAAATTAATGTATGTTTCAAACATCCCTGTTATTCTTGCATCAGCATTAACCGCCAATGCTGTATTTATAGGTCAGATGTTTTGGGCTAATTTTAATTCTAATAATAGTAATTGGTTTATGAACATAATAGGACAGTTTGATCCAACTAGTCCATCGACTCCTATTGGTGGATTGATATACTATGTAACTCCACCACGTGGAATCGAGACAGCAGCTTTAGATCCTTTACGTGCTATAGGTTACATAATATTCATGATAGTGATAGTAGTAATTTTTGGAAGATTGTGGGTTGAATTAGGCGGACTGTCTCCAAAAAACGCAGCTAAAAATTTATTAGACGCAGATGTTCAAATACCAGGATTCAGAAGATCAAATAAACCTATCGAATCATTACTTAATAAATATATTTCATCTGTAACAATTATAGGATCTATGATTTTAGGAGCTTTAGCTGGGATCTCTGATGTTTTAGGAGTTTTTGGAACTGGTATAGGCTTATTACTATTGGTAGACATTTTAATAAATTATTATAATCAATTAGTCAAAGAACAAGTTGAAATAGTCATGCCTCGGCTTGGTGCATTGCTTGGCAGAAAGTAAAAAAGTTGTCATAGTAGGTATTCCTGGAGTTGGAAAAACAACTTTGGTTTCTAAAATAGTTGAATTACTAAATATGAAAAAAACAACTGTTTCTGTTTATAGTTTTGGAACAATTATGTTAGAAGAGGCTAAAAAAAACAACATAAAAGATCGAGACGACATCAGGAAACTGTCAATTGAAGAACAAAAGAAACTGCAACTATTAGCTGCTAAACAAATAGCTAATTTTAATGATAAGGTAGTGATAATTGATACCCACGCATTTATTTCAACTGTAGCTGGATTCCATCCTGGATTGCCAGAATATGTATTGAAAATTATCAAGCCTGCTAATTTTATTTCAGTGTCTGCAAGACCTGAAGAAATCTATAATAGAAGAATGAATGATACCACAAGAAACAGGATCGTCAGCTCTATAGAATCTATCAAAAAAGAAATGGCTGTACAAGAAGCTATGCTGTCAAGTTGTTCTGTTCTATCTGGGTCTCCAATGATATCTGTGTTGAATAAAGAAGGGAATATTAAAAACGCTGCAGAATATATAATAAAAGCAATAGGTTTATGATTTACATGGAAGCAGATTTTATTATGTTGTTTTTTGAATTTGTATATTTGCAAATTGATATTTTTGGTGCTCGTGAAGGTCCATTAGGAAGTGCAGATCCAATAATAAAAGGAACAATACCATCTGTATTTGGAATAATATGCTTCTCAATTTTACTAAATTTATTTAATTCAGCTATACGAAAAAAATTGGTTGACCAAGATAAACTCCGTAGAATCACTAAAGAAACTAGATCTTGGCAAAAAGAACGTATATCTGCATTTAGAAACAAAGATTCTGCTAAGCAAGCAGAACTAAATAAAAAATCTATGTACATGAATAAATTGAATATGGAAATGATGCAAATGAACATGAGACCTATGTTAATAACATTTGTGCCGCTGATATTGATGTTCTATTTTGTTTTACCACCATTATTCTCTTACACTGTAGCCTTATCACCAATATCATTAAACATAATACCTGGAGATTTCTTCCAACTTACATGTACAAATGAACAAATAGACGGTAAAATATGTACAGAAGAAAACGAGATATATTTTTGGGCATGGTATTTTTTATCTTCTATAGCGTTCAGTGGAATTATAATGAAACTAACAAAAACATCTATGGATATTAATTGATTAAATCAGTAATTGTTTCTGGTCCTCCTGCAATAGGAAAAACTACTATCGCCAAAGGACTAGCCACAGAATTCAATTTACAATATATAAGTGGTGGAGATGCATTAAAAGAATTAGCAAGAGAAAAAGGTTTTAAAATACAAGGTGAAGATTGGTGGGACACTGATGCTGGAATGAATTTTTTAAATCTTCGTAAAACTGACTTTCAATATGATAAAATTGTGGACCAAAAACTTAAAGAAATTTTTAATAGAGGCGGAGTTGTAATTACAAGCTATACATTGCCATGGCTTGTTAAAGACGGCATCAAAATATGGCTATTTGGATCCCATCAAAACAGTGCCGAGAGAATGAAAATACGCGATAATGTTAATGTGGTACAAGCATTAAAAATAGTTAAACGAAGATATTCTGAAAATAAAGCATTATATAAGAAATTATATGATATAGATTTTAAAAATGATATTACAATATTTGATAAAATAAACATAATTAATTTAAATCATATAATAACACTTGTTAATACATGCAATTGGGTTTAAAATCGGATGATATATTCATACAAAAACTCAATGTAAAGTACAAACAATTACGTGATCTTTTATTAGAGATTATTAAAAATCTTAGCCAAATGTCTACAAAACCAGTAATGCTGTCTGATTGTACAATTCGTCAACAAAATACATTTGATCCTATGAGAATTTATAATTTTTTTAAATCATTTGAATCAAAATTATCTAATTTTTCTACAAATGGAGTATCGATATCAAACAAT
>JAHRAP010000109.1 GCA_020027255.1 Nitrosopumilaceae archaeon
AAGTATTGATGCAAGCTTTGCAGAAATTTTTTCACCGTTTTTAATAACAGTAGTATCTTTCGTGATCCACACTGTACCTTGATCTATTTTTGTGGGTATTCCATTTTCCTTAAAATCAGTTAAAATAGGACCAGGCGCAATTCCTGTATTCTTTGCTGGTATTATAACATCGATGTTAGAAGTGTCTCCATTTCTAGATAATAACATAGTTTTATTTTTTGTGAATATGGTACTTAATTTGAATGGTGACGTGTCAGTAAATACTAACATGCACTGTCCATTTATACCGTTTACTACCTTATCCATTCCTGGTATGCTTACTTTTGTTAGAGCTTTTTTTGCTATCCGATCTTTGATACTAAATATTTTCGTATCTTTCAATTTCTTTCTTAATGCGGAAATTTGAGACGCGCGAACTTTCTCCATTCTTATTAACGCAATATTGTTGTATTGATTTGTGTATGTTGACAACATTTTGTATATGTTATTCTTTTTTGCTGGGTATTTAGTTCGATTTTGATACATTTTATTATTGTACTATTTTTCCCATGGTGGTTTTTACTAAAATTCTTTTAATGTTTTTGTCACCATTAGGCAATTTTTTTTCTACTGCATTGATGATAGTAATTGCATTAGTGGCAATTTCATTATCTGGCATGTCTACATCACCTATTTTGCAAGATAATGCTGACGATCCACTCATTTTTATTCGTATGGACGATTTGAACTTCGATAAAATAGATTCTATAGATATATTGAATGGGATCGGCGTAGGCATTTTTCCACGTGGCCCAAGAAATTGACCAAGAGTTTTGCCTATATCTGGCATAATCTTAGTATCTGCCACAAAAAAATCATATTCATTAATGAATTTACGTATTTTTCTCTTGTTTGAACCTAATTCAGCTAATTGATTCGTATCTAAAACTTTGTTGGCATTTGCATTGGTCGCTTTTAACCCCATGTCGCCAGACGCAAATACACATATTGAAGATGGATTATTTTTCTTGTTTGGAAGTTGTACTGTTTCTTTTATTTTAAAGCCTTTTTTGAGATCTACATCTTTAAAAATCATTATCATTTCTACTGCCTGTTTAAATTTATGATGGTTATTATTTTTAGCATCATTAATCATTTTCGTAATTTTAGATTCGTCAATCATAATACCTCCATAGGATGTAGCTACTTAAAATCGTTGGTGTTTATTGAATATTGAAATTTAAATATAAAATACGAGATCATAAATTTGTGGCATATGGAAAATACCAATAAATTGGATAAATTAGACATGGATCTAATTCATGAATTAATCAACGATAGCTCTGTATCAATACCAATACTATCAAAAAAAATAGGTGTTAATACTTCTGTATTATATAGTAGAATAAACCGACTTGTCACAAACAACATCATTGAAAAATTCACTGTACATATAAATCACAAAAAATTAGGATTTTCTATCAAATCTTTTGTTGGAATTAACATCGAGACAAAACTTAAAGAAATTACATGTAAACAATTAATGAACATTTCTGAAATAATTTCGATATCTGAAATTGCTGGAAGATTTGATGTTATAATAATAATCTATGCAAAAACTTTACAGGAATTATATACCATAACCAATAAATTAAATAAGATTGATGGAATAATCAGCACCGAAATTTTTATCGAACTACGAAATCTCCAAGACGATCAATTACACTAAAATTTATCATCCAAGACCCCGTTGCCTGTTTCATTAATGATCTCTTTTGGTGTTTTTCCATTTACCTTAACCCCAGCCGACAAACAAGTTCCAAGTATTTCTTTGGAAACTTTTTTCAATGTTTGTCCATAAGAAGATTCCATTTTTATTTTAGATATTTTTATGATTTGATCAAAATTAATATCGCCAACCCATTTTTCTTTTGGATTGTTTGTACCTTTTTTTATTTCGGCTTCTTTCAATATTAGTGCTGATGTTGAAGGGATTCCCACTACTACATCCCATTTTTTGGTGTCTGGATCTATATTAACTGTAATTGGAATCTTCATACCTTCAAAATTCTTTGTAGACTCGTTTATTCGATTGATCACATCCATTATATTCACTCCTAATGGACCTAATGCTGGGCCTAAAGGTGGCCCTGCTGTAGCTTTTCCACCAGTGACTAAAGCTTCAATAGATTGATTTTTAGACATATTTTTTTATAAGTGATTAAAAATTTAATTGTTGCTAGGATGAAATTTTTAAATAATTAGCATCCACCGTCACAGGTAATTGATAAGGTGCATCCAACAAAATTACAGTGGCTTCCTCTTTTTCGTGATCTACTCTTGTTATGGTAGCTTTCATACCTTTAAATGGACCTCCAATTATTTCAACTATTGAATCCACAGACAATTCTATAACTGTTGATTTTTTTACCAGATATTTTTCTATATCATTGAAAGTAATTTCTCCTCTTAATTGGCCCCGTATATTTCGGATCCCTTGAATTGCTTCAAATACAGAGCTCGCTTCATAAGCTTCCATTACTATATACCCTTTAAGATTTTCAACCAATAATACAGATTTTATATTTATATTTTTTTTGTCGATTTTATTTTCTAATAGTTTAACTATTATTTTTTCTTGCCCTCCTGTGGTTCTAAGTGCATATAATTTAGTATCATTCATGTTATTTGACAATTTCTTATCTATCCAATTGTATTACAGAAAAAACAAACTGAATTATAAATCCGATCATCCCTATTGCTGATATGCCTAATAATACTAACCTAAAATGTTGCATGTAGTCTTCTTTGTCTGATTTCCTAGCAAGTTTTATTGTATTGATCATATTTTTAATTGTGGTAGTTAAGCTCATTGTTGAGATTAAATAGTATTTCTTTATAATTTTATTCATGGAGTTAATTATTGCATATGAGCATGATGCTGCAGGCTATAACATGGCTAAGTTCATTTCCCGTCATCTGAAAATCAAAAATGGTATATACAGAGGAAAATTTTGTGATGTTATTATAATCAATTCACCAACCATTTATGCAGATTGGATAACTAAGTATAATTATGACGGTTATATTTTTCTGTCTAAACATATGGCAAAATCTAATATTCTATCATTAACATGTCATTCTACCGGTATTATTAAAACTGATTCCATTAATAAAATCAAACAAGTATCCACCCCACATCCATATTTGCAGAAATCATATATTAGATCTTTGTGGAATAATAGATATAATTTTCCAAAATTTCAAATTACTTTAGAAACTACTCATCATGGACCGTCATCTATTCATAAACCTACCTTATTCATCGAAATAGGTACTACTGAAAAACAGTGGAACGACGTGAATTTATGTAATTCTATATCTAAAATAATTCTACAAAATTTACCAATCAAAAAATCATATCGCACAGCCATTGGTATTGGAGGCACACATTATCCTAGTAAGTTCACTAACGAAATTATTAATGGTGAATACGCATTTGGAACCATTGTACCTGCACATCATACCAAATTTCTAAACCGTGAATTATTTAATAACATATTAAAGCAGAATTATATGGCAGATTCAATTATCATTGATGTAGACAAGTTGAAGTTACATGATATATCAAATTTAATAGCAGATTTAAATATGAAAATTATTAAAATATAAAATAACTTTTAATACCGTATGGTATCGCCATTACTCTTTTTTACTTACCTCTTCTTTCAATAGATCTCGTAAATGTGCATTATTCCTTATTCTGTTACCTT
>JAHRAP010000110.1 GCA_020027255.1 Nitrosopumilaceae archaeon
AAGTATTGATGCAAGCTTTGCAGAAATTTTTTCACCGTTTTTAATAACAGTAGTATCTTTCGTGATCCACACTGTACCTTGATCTATTTTTGTGGGTATTCCATTTTCCTTAAAATCAGTTAAAATAAAACCAGAGAATAAAATAAAACCAGAGAATAAAATAAAACCAGAGAATAAAATAAAATAATTTTGAATAATTATTCTAGTTGATATAATGAAGGTAATTTACAGTTTATGTTATATTCCATTTCATTACAATCCACTTCGTTATTATATGGTATCGCTTCTAATGGATCATATTTATTAAAATTCATTTTATAATTATTTTTAATAGAAGCTATTAAAATAACTTTGGATCTGTTCAGTGATTTCGAATATGATGTTGAGACTATATTACTACAATTGTAAATATTCTCAATTATATTTGAAATACGATTAACTTCTCCTAACTTGGCATTATTTGATAACAAAACATGTAAAATTGTTTTGTTAACATTCGCTGGTTCAACATTTTGATAAAGCATTTTGAGTGAATCTTTGAGCATGAGCTCAAAGTCGTTAGCATACTTGCTTGTTGTTACCAAGTTTGTATTTTTAGATAATTCTGGAGATTTTAATAGTTGTATGATTTTATCCATTGTGTCTACAGATATCTCGTGACACTCTGATTTTGTTAAATTAGGATTACTATCTAATAATGCGTTATTATCAAATATTATCATACAATCAGAATCTCTCTTTAAATGTTTTAGTGAAATACTAGATATAAATAATCTACTTTTTTCGAATTTAAATGGCATGATAATTAATGATATTAAATTTTTGTTTTCGTTTCTACATATTTGTGATATTGTTGGAGCTATACCATTTCCATTTTTGCCAGATAAATTGGCTACTATTATTATTGTTTTATATCCAATTATTATGTCTTTGATTTTGTTATTAGCTCTATATGTAGATGATTTAATTGTATTTATAGACGGGTTGATAATTTGATCTGTGGTGATTTTTACGGATCGCGAAACATCTTTGTTTAAATCTTTATCATGCGTACTAATTAATAGGCATTCTGAATCAAATTGTTGATTGATATTTGTAGCTATTTCTGATCCGGCGCCACCAACTCCGATAATCAAAACTGGTTTTATAATATCCATTACCATAAATTGCATTAGCACTACCAATAAAAAACCTTGTTACAAGTTTTGTAAACCACTCGCATCAAAATTTAATTCATGTTGCCTATTAGGCAATGGTGTGTAACATGTGTAATTTTGACATTATGTATTTGCCCGAGTTTTGTCTTATGATCTTTTATAAATATAGGCTTGTAGGCAAAATTTCTACCTTTAATACCTGCATTGGTATTTTCATCAAATAATACTTTCCCTTTCCACCCTATCCATTTTTTATTATTTTCCATCGAGATTTCATTGGCTATTTCATATGTGATTTTACTTCTACGTTTAATCTCGTTACTATCTATTTGTTTCAAATCAAATGATTTAGTTCCTGGTCTTCTACTATATTTTGATAAATTGATAATATCTGGTTTTATTTTTTGGATTAAATTTATTGTGTCAAAAAACTGTTCTTCATTCTCAGTTGGGAATCCTACTATTATATCTGTAGATATTGTAAATTTATAGAATTTATCTCTTAATTTTTTCAC
This sequence comes from Nitrosopumilaceae archaeon, assembly GCA_020027255.1. GTDB lineage: Archaea > Thermoproteota > Nitrososphaeria > Nitrososphaerales > Nitrosopumilaceae > WTHC01. The sequence continues at coordinate 1,673 of JAHRAP010000110.1, forward strand.
TGTATCTATGAAAATCTCTGAAGTATGACCTCTCTGCATATCTCTCAGAACTTCGTTATTTCCACTTTGGATAGGTATATGTATAAATTTGAATACTTTTTTATTGGTATATGATTTTATCAAATCATTTCTTATTTTAGGGACGTGCATAGGGTTCATCATCCCTATTCTTATCATAAAATCATTTTGTATATTTGTTATTGTATTTATTAGCATTGGCAAATTACAACCTATATCGAAACCATAACAACCATTATCTGTAGATGTAAGCCAAATTTCTTTACAACCATCATTTATTTCTTTAATCACTTGTCTAGCTATATCCCCAATTCTATAACTATCTAATTCCCCTTTTGAAATTTTGGTTTGACAAAATGTACATTGATTTATGCATCCTTTGCCTATCTCAATTATTCCTATAGCTGGATTTAATCTTATTTTTGGAAGATTTAATTTAGTTTTGTCTATATCTTGTAATTCTATTTGTTTTTTACCGTGTAAAGTTGAGTTGATGATCTGACTAGCCTTAGTTAATGAATTTGGTCCTAACAAACTCGCATTTATTGCAAGTCTCTCGATAGCATTTTTTTCTGTTTTTGGCAAACATCCTGCAACAACTAACGGTTTATTTTTTAGTTTAGTTATGCGATTTATCATTTTGTTAAAAGTTGCGTCTTTGACAGAACAAGTTACAATTATATTCAAATCAGCTTCCCTCATATTTTTTACTAGTTTATGCCCATCTTTTAATATCATACCTGAAATTATTTCTGAATCAGCGAAATTTGCAGAACATCCATACGATTCTATCCAAATATTGGCCATTATTACCTCACCAATAAATTAAATTCTTTATCAGTTAATATTTTCTCAGCAATGACTATTTCCTTAACAGTTTTATTTTCATTTAATGATTTTTTAAATAATGCTGACGCTTGATTATACCCTATTTTTGGTGCTAGTAAAGTAATCATAACTGGACTTCTTTCTATGTACTTTTTCAAAGTTTTTTC
>JAHRAP010000005.1 GCA_020027255.1 Nitrosopumilaceae archaeon
TTAATGTATCAATTATTTTATTGTTTAATACTATTGGTAATAAACCGTTTTTAAAACAATTATCATAAAAAATATCAGCGAAGGAAGTAGATATCACTGCTTTAAAACCATAATCAACCATAGCCCATACTGCGTGTTCTCTACTTGATCCACATCCAAAATTATCTCGCGTAACTAATATTTTGGAATTTTGATATAATTGGTTATTTAAAATAAAACTCAGTGTTTTGTTGCCATGTGAATCAAATCTCCAATTATAGAAAAGATATTTGCCGAAACCTGTTTTTGTAACTAGCTTTAAAAATTGTTTCGGTATTATTTGATCTGTATCTACATTTATTTTATCTAATGGTGTTATGATACTCTTAACAAATTTAATATGGTTCATTTATTCTATCAGACTAACTCACGAACATCTACAAAATGTCCTTTTAATGCAGCTGCGGCGGCCATAATTGGACTTACCAGATGAGTGCGACCTCCAGTACCTTGACGTCCTTCGAAATTCCTATTAGATGTGCTAGCACAGCGTTCTCCAGGTAATAGAAAATCATTATTCATGCCTAGACACATACTGCATCCAGATTCTCTCCATTCAAAGTTAGCTTTTTTAAATATTTGATGTAGACCTAATTTTTCAGCTTGTTTTTTTACTAACTGAGATCCAGGAACGATTATTGCTTTAACAGTTGGAAATACTTTTTTACCTTTTACTATTTTTGATACGTCAATCAAATCTTCGAGTCTTGAATTGGTACAAGACCCAATGAAAACTCGATCTATTGCAATTTCAGTGATTGGTGTGCCAGATTTCAAGCCCATATATTGTAAGGCGTTTTCAACTTCAATTCTGCTAGAATCATTTTCAGAATATTGTTCTGGAAATGGTATTTCAGAGGTAATGTCAGATACCATAGATGGATTAGTGCCCCAGCTTACTTGTGGAGCTATGTTACTTATTTCAATACTAATTTTTTTATCAAAATTAGCATTAGGATCAGAATATAAGTACGATTTCCAGTAATCAATCAAATTGTCATAATTATATGGAGTGTATTTCTTGTCACGTAAATAATTAAATGTTTTTTGATCTGGTGCGACAATACCAGCTCTGGCACCGGCTTCTATTGACATATTACACACAGTCATTCTCTGTTCCATTGAGAAATTTTTTACAACGTTTCCAGTATATTCTATTATTGTTCCTGCACCGCCAGATGTCCCAATGGATCTGATTATAAACAATATTATGTCTTTAGCAGTTATAGATGGTTTTCTGGTTCCACATATGTTAATTTCAAATGATTTAGATTTCTGCATCCATATTGTTTGTGTTGCTAGTACATGTTCGACATCACTGGTTCCTATACCGAAAGCAAGTGTTCCAAATGCACCATGTGTAGAAGTGTGGCTATCACCACAAACTATAGTGGTTCCAGGTAAAGTAATTCCCAATTGAGGGCCAATCACATGAACTATTCCTTGGTCAGGACTTTGCATACCAAATAATTTTATGCCAAAATGTTTACAATTATTTTTCAACGTATTAATTTGAATGCTAGAAACTTTATCTACCATTGGCAAAGATCTGTCAGTAGTAGGAATATTATGATCTACTGTTGCAATGGTTAAATCAGGTCTTCGTACTTTTCTTTTATTTAAACGCAAGCCATCAAATGCTTGTGGCGACGTGACTTCATGAATAAAATGACGATCAACATATAGCAAATGAGATTTGTTTTTCATAGCAATTGTATGTAAATCAAAAATTTTTTCGTAAAGTGTTTTAGACATTATTTTCACACATCTAATTTAAAAATTCCTCCAGCATCAATAATTTTTTTTACTATATGCGAAAATGGTTTTGTAGAATATGTTTTTGATGTGGTTAAATTTTTGATTTTGTTATTTTGTATATCAATATCAAGTTTGTCATCATCATTAATGCCATCGTAGGCATTTTGATCTATTTCAATTGGTATAATGAATGCACCGTCAATTGCATTTCGATAAAAAATCCTTGCAAAAGAAAGCGCTAAAATTATTTTGATTCCTGAAAATGATAATGCAATTGGTGCGTGTTCTCTACTTGATCCACATCCAAAATTATGCCCTGCAATTATAAAATTACAGTCTTGTATTCTAGTACTAAAATATGGATCTGTTCCTTCCATAGCATGTTTAGCAAGTTCTTCATATTCATGTAACTTAAGATATTTGCCAGGAATGATGCTATCTGTATCTATATTATTATTTTTGTATGCTATTACTTTACTAATCAATTTAGATCTCTCTTGGATCGGTTATTTTTCCAGTTATTGCAGAAGCTGCTACAACCATAGGTGATGCTAAATATGTTTGAGATTTTTTATGCCCCATTCTACCAGGAAAATTTCTGTTAGTAGTGCTAATACATACTTCATTTTCAGATAATACACCCATATGAGCTCCACAACATGCACCACAAGTGGGAGGACCAATTGTTGCTCCAGAGTCTATAAATATTTTGATGAATCCAGAATCCATTGCTTTTTTATAGATAGACATTGACGACGGCAATATTTCAGTTCTAATCTTTACTTTACGTCCATTTAAAATTTTAGCCACTGCAGCCAAATCTTCGAGTTTTGCACCAGTACATGAGCCTATATACGCTTTATCAAGTTCAATTGAGCTGCAATCGTGAGCAGCTGCGATGTTCTGTGGCGAAAATGGTTTGGCAACAACAGGTTCAAGATCACTTGCGTCGTATTCTAGTGTTTTACAATATGTTGAATCAATATCACCTTTAATTAAGTTAAATTTAGCAATTCCTCTCTCTTTAATATAATTAATAACTTTGTTATCAGGTTCTATTATAGAGTTTTTTGCTCCCGCTTCAGTACTCATATTTGTCAATGTCAATCTTTCATCTATAGACATTTCCTCAATACCAACACCTCCAAATTGCATAGTTTTGTACGTACAGAAATTTGTTCCAACATCCCCAATTATTTTCAAAATGAAATCTTTTGCCATAACATGGTTTGGCAGAGTACCATGTAGCTTAAAATAAATAGTTTCAGGTACTTTAATCCATATTTTTCCTTTTAATAATATATAGGCCATGTCAGTATGTCCAAAACCACATGCAAAAGCTCCTAATGCACCAGTAGTATTTGTGTGAGAATCTCCGCCTGCATATATTTCTCCTGGAAGCACCAATGCTTCTTCATGAGACAAAGTGTGGCATATCCCATATTGACCAATACCATATTTGAAATGTTTTTTGATTCCATATTTTGTGGTAAAATCTGAAAGTTTTTTTATATTTATTGCTGATATTTCGTCTGGAGATGGTACGAAATGGTCTTCAGCCACCCATACTCGATCAGGATCATGGATAGAACTTATGTCAATACCTTGTTCTCGTAGCCGCTCGAACACTTTAATCACTCCAGGTCCAGAGACGTCATGTAGCATTATTTTGTCTACATTTACAAATACTACGTCATTTGGAGAAACATCATGTTTGTCAGATGCATGCGAAATTATTTTTTCAGTTATATTCATACATGATCAAAACATTTTTTAGATTAAAATCTTTCAACATCAGAATATTGTGGTTAGAAATAAAAACTGTAAAAATGGATAATAAAAGTAATACGTTTAATCTCTTTATTGAGATACGT
>JAHRAP010000072.1 GCA_020027255.1 Nitrosopumilaceae archaeon
TGCTTCATAAATTTAGTTTTGACTTGTGTCCCTATCCTTATTCCTGTAGCCAGGAGTTTTTTTTTTAAGATTAATGTTTCACTATTGCTCAATTAACGATTTTACAGTTGCGTCATTCCATGTATTAAATCATACTCTGAAATCCTTATTAATTCATTTATCTTGGATACTCTTTCTCCACCCACCACGCCTATCTTTAGCATTTTGGAACCAGTACTTATACCGATATGTGCTATTTGTGAATCTATAGTCTCTCCAGACCTATGAGATGTTATTATTTTAATATTATTTTTATTTGCATGTTGTGCAAATTTTAATGCATCATATAAACTACCTGCTTGATTAACTTTAAGAATAGCTGCATTACAAGATTTTAATTTAATAGCATGTTCTAAAATTCTTTTGTTAGTGACTGTTAAATCATCTCCTGTAATAAACACATTTGGAAACGTATTTGTTAATTCTGACATTGCATCGAAAGAATCTTGATGAGTGGCATCTTCTACATATATTAGCTTGTACCTATCTATCAAATCAGACACAAATTCTATTTGTTGTTCTTGAGTAAGTTGTAATTGATTATGTTTATAAATATATTTTTCATGTTTTTGGTCCCACTGAGTCGACGATGCAAGATCTATTCCTAATGACACATCTTTGCCTAATACATACCCTAAATTTTCACAAGCTTTGCAAGATGCTTCTAAAGCTTCTTCATTATTTATTTCAGGCGCCCATCCTCCTTCATCACTTCTCCCGCCAGTGAAATTTAGATTTTTTTGATATAATACATTCTGCAATTCTCTGTGTACATTAAAATTAATTTCTACTGCATTCCTTATTGATTTTGATCCGTGTGGACAAATCAAAATTTCTTGAATATCTGGTGTGCCTATGCCTGCATGAAGCCCTCCTCCTAAAATATTCCCTAGCGGTATAGGGAATTCTAATTTTGATTTATTTGTTAATACATTAAATAGCGGAACATGAAAAAACTTCGAAGCTGATTCCATGGATGAAATAGTTATAGCAAATGCAAAAGCTCCTCCAACATTCGAATAATTATCAGTATTGTCTATTTCTCGAATTGTCTCATGTATGCATTTTAGATCCATAGGATCTAATCCTACAAATTTGCTTGAATTATTATTGATTGCGTCCAAACATTTTTCTGGTTCTCCATTTGGAAAATTAATCACTTCGTTTCTGCCTACGCTTGCACCTGCCGGCACTGAAGTTCTACCTACATATTCATTATCTGTTATTACATCCACTTCTATAGTTTTATTACCTCGGCTGTCATAAACAAGTCTACCTCTTACTGAAGTGATTTTTTGCAAGCTTACGTTAGCTCTGACTGCACTTCTTGATGTCTTCTTTGAATTGCCTCATGAAAAGGTATTATTTGTTGTATGGTTTCAACAGACGTTAACAACATTCTTCTACAACAATATCTTTTTATATTAAACTCATCTAAAACATCTCCAGGTTTATCTCCAGATTTGATTCTATCTCTATAATCATTAAACTTATCTGCAATCAAATTACCACATGTAAAACATCTTACTGGAACTAGCATAGTTATTCAATATTATGCTTAATCAAGGATTATAAAAACCATTCCGCAACAATATTCATTGCGGGTATTGTCGAGTGGTCAAAGACGCTAGCTTGAGGGGCTAGTCTCTAGGAGTTCATGGGTTCAAATCCCATTACCCGCATTATTATAGTATTAATCTGATTTTATTTCTATAATGGACTTGATTAATTCGGATCTTCTTATCTCTTCTGTGATTGCAGATCGTGCATCTTCGATCAATATCCTATCCACGTCCATTTTTCTTCTCATTTCTTTGATTATCTTATCGTATATTGTGAGTGGATATAAAGCGGAATACAACTCTTCCATAATATTAAAAATTTTCATAGCTTCTACAGAATCTCCACTTCGAATTTTGTCGTATGTAAAGCGCTTAAGCTCTCCAATACAATCCAATAAACCTAATATATAAGAATCATGATATACATTCAATTGTTCATGAGATTTTATTTCTTTACCTTCAATTATGGATAATAACGAATCAGCTTCAACAAATTCTTGTTCAGCCGTGATCATATATCTTGATAAACCATTCTTAGTCTTAGATCTATATTTTATCAGTAGTTTTTTAGCAATTTCAACTTTCCTTTTGGCTAATTTCAATTTCTTGTCGTGAGCTAATGTTATTGCGTTGCTACATATTATTATTATTTCGCGCATATTTTTTATGATGTATTCTCTAGTTTTTTGTAGATCTGATAAAGATTTTGTAATTGTTTTGAGTGATGTATTTACATTTTTCAATATTGCATATATTGTATTTAATAATAAAGTCCTTTCCAAAGGTATTATTTATCTTGGAGTCGTAATAAATTGATGGATATAACAGTAGACCAAATGATGAAAATTGAAGAAAATAGTCACATTCTTGGTATGCATAGGAAACTCATGATGGAAAATGCAGGCGCCGCAATAACTAAATTCCTAGTAAATCATTTTGATGAAATAAAGTCAAAATATGTACTTATTTTTGTTGGACTAGGAAATAATGGAGGTGACGCACTAGTTGTAGCTAGACATTTAGTTGGTTATGGCTTCAATGTGCATATTGTATTTCTAGGGAATCCTGAAATGATAAAAACTCCTGAAAGCCGTGAAAATTTTAATATAATCCAAAATATAAAATCTATAAAATTATTTTATGATTGTGATGAGCTAGATCCTGAGTTTAAGTATGATGTATTGATAGATGGCATATTAGGAACAGGTGTTAACGGTATAATCAAGAAACCGTATTCATCTGCAATACAATTCATCAATAAATCTAAATCATTTGTTGTATCTGTAGATATTCCAACTGGCATAAATCCTGACACTGGCAATTCTAGTAATATGTACGTGAACGCAGATGTTACTATAACTTTTCATTTAATGAAAATTGGAATGAAAAAAACAAACAAATGTGGTCAAATATATGTTGAAAAAATTGGGATACCTCCAGATGCAGAGCGTAATGTGCTATGAAAATACATCAAATAGAAGTAGGTTCTATGCAAAATTTTACTTATTTGTTAGTTGATGATAAAACAAACGATTCTATTATAATAGATCCTTCTTGGAACACAGAACGCATAGAAAAAATAATACAACAACATAACATCAAAGTAAGATATATAGTCAATACACATCATCATTTCGATCATGTGTTAGGTAACGATGCCATGTCTAAAATCACGCAAGCTAAAATAATCCAACATAAATATTCTCCGTTAAAACATGATATATCTGTTGAAGATGGAGACAAAATAAAATTCGGTAGTTGTGAATTAAACGTAATTTATACTCCTGGTCATTCTCAAGATAGTATTTGTTTGATAAATGATATGTATATTTTTTCTGGAGATACAATTTTTGTAGGTTCATTCGGAAGAACAGATCTATCTGGGGGTAATGCGGAAAAACTGTATGATAGTGCATTTAGAATATTAGCTAATCTTAAAGAAGATTTGGTACTCTATCCTGGACATAATTATGGTTCTATGCGTACATCAACAATAGAAAGAGAAAAAAAAACAAATATTATTTTTAAATGTAAAAGCAAACAAGAATTTCTAAATATGTTAAAATAGTAAATTACTGTCAATGGACATAGATATTTTTGGAAATTTTGCTCTTGGGGAAGATTTCATTGCACGTATGTCTCGAAAAAATTTTTTGTTCTCTTTTATCATTTCATATACTAAAACTTGCCAAATTCCTGGAATAACTATTGCTGGTTCTGCCATTGATCTTCTGAAGTTTACTCCTCCATCTGATTCTGAATTCATTAATTATGGTCATTGTAAAAATATATCTTATATTCCTATGACTCCTGATGGTAAACCTACTCCTGCAATAATCACCAAAACTATGTTGGATTATGCTAATATACCTCATATCACGATAAATGCTGGCAGTGTAATAACACCTCAAGTACCATATGTAGAAACTAATATTCCATGTGGTGATAATATACAACATCTTCCTGGGTTGAGTAATTCTTCTTTCACACGAGCTATTGACTCTGGAAAAATCATTGGTAAAAACCTTTCTTTATGTACTGACTGTTTGGTAGTTGGAGAAAGTATACCTGGAGGAACTACTACTGCTTTAGCTGTTTTAAAAGGCCTTGGCCTAGATGCTAAAGTAAGCTCCAGTATGCCTAATAACCCATTAAATCTAAAAAACAAGATCGTTGATATAGCCCTATCTAGAATTAATACACAAGATCCATCATTGATAGCTTCTAATCTCGGAGATCCAATAATACCATTTATAGCTGGTATGCTGAATACTGCATCTCGTAATACTAACATAATATTAGCTGGAGGTACACAAATGGCAGCTATATTGGCATTTGCTAAATATGTTAGTTATGAAGCAAAAAAAGTTTTGATAGCTACAACACAGTACATAATTAACGATAAATCTGCAAATTTCTTGGATATAGTCAAACAGATTGATGATATTCCAATATTGGTTGCAAAACTTAAACTAGAAAATTCTCAATATAAATCTATGCGATCATATGCACACGGATTTGTTAAAGACGGAGCTGGAGCTGGAGGTTCTACTGTAGCTGCTATTCTCAAAAACCACTCACAAGCAATAAATTTATTAAAATCATTAGATGAAAATTATCGTAAATTATTACTTGACAGTTACTGATTTAGCAAGATTTTTTGGATGATCTGGATCCAAATTTTTTTCTATGGATAAATAATATGCTAGAAGCTGTAAAGGAACCATCTCTATTAACGGAAATACTGTTTCGTCGCTAGAATTAGGTATTCTAATCCAATAATCATATAACTTGCTACGTGTGTTAGACACTCCTATTATTTTTGCTCCTCGCGATTTAATTTCATTGACACTTATTATCATGTCTTCATAGGTTTCGTCTTGTGGGTTTATTACAATTATGTACGTATTATTATTAATAAGCGTAAACGCTCCATGTTTTAATTCGCCACCAAACATACTCTCTGCATGGATCTTGGATAATTCTTTTAATTTAAGTGCGCATTCAGATGCTATTGGATAATGTATTCCTTTCCCTAATACGTATATATTTAATGTATTTTTTAATACCTGGGAGATATTTATTATTTCTAATTCATTATCTAATATTCTAGAAATTAATTTAGATGTATGTGGCAAGTCAATCAATTTTCTACGAATTATTTTTTCAACAAAAATATAAATAGATGCAATCTGTGACGTGAAACTTTTTGTAGCCGCTACACCTATTTCTAAACCACAATTTATTTTTGCGACACTGTCACATTTCATTGCCAATAGAGATGTTGGAACATTCAAAATTGCGTATGCATGTATATTTTCTCTGATAGCTATATCTATAGCATCTATTACATCTGCAGTTTCACCACTCTGAGAAATTGCTATTACTGCTGAATCTTTATCCATGTTTGGAAATATTGTAAATTCTTCAGACACAATAGCTTCTACGATCTTGCCACAATATTTGCCTATTAGGTATTTAGCTATAAGAGCTACATTATAGCTAGTACCACTACCAATAATATACAATCTTTTAATCTTGCTAGCAATTCGTGATAATTCACTAATGGATTTAACATCTATTTGAAGAAGTGATTCTGGCTGTTCAAAAATCTCTTTTAATGTGAAATGTTCGTAATTTTTTTTGGAGATTGTAGAAATGCCCCTTTTGATATTTGTCATGGTGTATTTAATCAAATGTCCATCAAAACCATAACTATGTATTTGTTTTTTATCTAATATAGAAAAGCTTCGATCTTCTAAATGTATTACTTTATCTATTTCAGTAGACACGCCAAAAATATCACTAGAAATAAAACGATCATTATCTTTCAAACCTATTATCAGTGGCCTGTGATATCTTACTGCTAGTAATTTATTTTCAAAAATTGTGATAAATGCGTATTGACCTCTAAGTTTTATAACAGTATTCATGATTGATTTTTTTATATTTGGTGTTTTTTCAAAATTATATTGTAATAGATTTGCTATTACTTCACTGTCTGTGTCGCTATAAAATTTATACCCTATTTCTATAAGATTATTTCTAATTTCTATATAATTTTCAATGATTCCATTATGTACTACTGATATCCTTCCAGAGTTGCTAACATGTGGGTGCGCATTTATATCGGTGACATTTCCATGAGTCGCCCATCTAGTATGCCCAATTCCAATTTTTCCAGGCAGTTTATAGAGCTTCATAGTTTTATTTACTTCTGAAACCATGCCTGTCTTTTTTTTTGTTATTATAGCGTTATCATGCCTAGTTGATATTCCTACGCTATCATATCCCCTATATTCCATTTTTTTTAAACATTTTATCAAAATTGGTGCTGCTGTATGATCTCCATAGTAACCTATTACAGAACACATTGCTATTGGTACCTCATTGGCTATAAATTATTATTTTTTTTCTGCCTTTAGACTGTTTTGTAGTGGAGAATTTATACCAAGTTGAATATTTTGTTCCTCGTCTATTCTGACTCTATATGAAGGCACATTAACTACTCTTCCATTGATTGTTACATGTTTATGCACTATTGCTTGTCGAGCTTGATATGGTGTTTTGAATAGTAATTTTTTTTGAACAATAGTTTGTAGTCGTCTAGCTAACAAATCATTTATTTGTAAATTTAAAACATCATCCAAAGTAGAATTTGTATTTATCAAACCTATTCTCATTAATGATTTCATGAATATAGGTTCATTTTGTTCTCGTATTTCTTTTCGTAACGCAAGTAATGATCTAGCTTGATGTCGTATTTTAGACAGTATTGTATGTTCTTTCCATAACTCTTTCTTTGTTTTAAGACCGAAAGTTCCTAACGTTTTTAATTCTTCCATTTTTAATTCATAATTAAAAGGCCGTTTAGGTTTCTTCCATATCCTTCTTGATTTTTTTGGATCTCCCATTTTGCACTCACGTATATATTTTAATCATGTTATTATTTTTAACTATTTGATTTTTGATCCGGAGTTTTAGCTGGTAATACTTTGCCGCCTTTTTTCACCCCGACTGCTCCAGCTTTTCTACCAGTACAACGAGTCCGTTGACCTCTCACTTTTAATCCAAATGTATGTCTGTAACCTTTCCAACTATTTGTTGTTTTCTCTCTTTCTATATCATTCCTAATAGTTAACGCCATCTCTGATCCGATCATGTGTATATTATTGCCAGTCTCGATATCTTTTCTTCTATTCAAAAACCAAGCAGGGAAATACGACGTTGGATTTTTTATTACTTTTTCTATATCTGTAATCTGTTCATCTGCTAGATATCCTATATTGTTCATATGATCTATTTTAAGTAAATTTAATAAAGTTTTGGCAAAATGATATCCTATGCCATTAATTTGAGTCAAACCTGATATAATTTTTTTTTCACCAGGAATATCATTACCCAAAATCCTAACAATATACTTATACTCCTTCTCACTCAAATTAAGTTAATAAAATTGATTTCCTAGTTAAAAACCATTCTAATTGATAATATTATACATTTATTATTTTGTTCTTGCGGATCGCAAATCTTAAACGTAGTTACCATAAAATTATTATATGCATGATGATGATAAAACATTCGCAGATTTATTTGATCCAGAAATATATGAAATTCTAGTTGAATTAGAAAATGGATCTAAAGATGAATCATACATTGCAAGAAAATTCAAAATATCTAAGAATGATATACAAAAACGTCTTCATCATCTGATACAAAATAATATTGTCTTTACAACTCTGCAAGAAGATAAAACAGTGTATATATTAAACCACAAAAAATTGTCTAAACTTACAGTGAGTGAAGTTTTTAATAATATTACTGATAAATTAACAACATTAAACAGCTTTTTAAATTAGTTATTTGATCTGCGTGATTTGACTAAAAATACACTGCACGCTAGTATGCCTCCTAGACCTACTAACATTATGTAAAAACACATAAGCCCAACACTAAATATAAACTCTCCAGGCAAATATCCAAACGCATGAGTAACATACACTTCTGTACTTGTTGTATTGTTGATCGTCATGGTATACACTCCACGTTCATTTATCACAAATTTCTCTTCAATTGAATCTTCACGGTATGTAGATTTGCTTATTTCATTTTCAAATGGATCAAAAATCGATACATTAATTGGACTTTTAATACCTTGTATTTGAATAACATACACTCCAAATTTATTAATTTCTGGATCTAAATACATTGATGAAGTTGATGATTTTGAATCCATTATCAATTCGTCATTTATCGTAAGATTTTCAATTATTGTTTCTGAATTAGAAAATAATGTTATCATGCTGAAAGTTACAGTGACGCAACAAATAATCAATAAAGTCATAAACTTGTCCATGTATACTCAATTCAAATTTGATACCATTATAATCATATATTAGTTTTGGCTAACTTTTTTAACATTGACTAAGTTTTAAATATGTTCAAAAGTACTATCTTGTAGTCATGCATATTAAATTTTATTTGATTCTAGTAATTATGATTATGTTTAGTTTATATTTTATTTATTGTTGAATTTATCATGTGACTATCTTGTCTATGAGGTTATTACTAT
>JAHRAP010000074.1 GCA_020027255.1 Nitrosopumilaceae archaeon
TCTGGGAAATTAAAAACACGATTTTCTCCAGAACCTAATGGATATTTGCATATAGGCCATGCAAAAGCTGCAATAATCAATGATGAAAAATTAAGTACAGCACAAAGATTAGGTGCTGATTATGTTATAAATTCAACAGAATCTGATATTGAATCTGAAATATTCTCCATCAATAAAACTGGCGTCGATTGTGTCATCGACTTCATTAATTCGCCATCTACTGCAAATACATCTATGAAAATATTAAAAAAATGCGGTCGATTGATCCTGGTAGGACTTTTTGGTGGATCTATGAATTTATCATTACCAACAATTCCATTAAAATCAATAACCATTGAAGGAGCTTATACTGGAAATTATAACTCATTAACGCAACTGCTCGAACTTGCAAAACGTGGTGTGGTCAAACCACTAATATCTAAAAAATACCAATTACATGAAGTTAATACTGCTTTCAATGATATCAAAACTCATAAAGTTATAGGCAGATCTGTAATTACGCCATAACGGTAAAACCAAAACAATATTTTTAATATTTGTGGATTGTAATCCCACGCACAGGATTTGAACCTGTGACAATCCGGTTTCTGTTTGCCTGATATGCTGTTGTATGTTAGCCAGAGCCAATATCTACAGCCGGAAGCTCTACCAGGCTGAGCTAGCGTGGGATCATATTATGATTATTATAAGACGATAAATAATTATCTGATTTTATGGCATTCATATTTTAAATTTTAAAATCAAAAGGTTAAATATAGAAATAAAGTCTTTTCCGCATGAGTAAACCCACTGAATTAGGTTCATTAAAAATAGGCTCGTATATTTTATTACCTGTTGCAGACACGCCATCTGGAGAACCATGTAAAATAGTAGAATATGACACTAGCAAACCTGGAAAACACGGTGCAGCTAAAGCCAGAATAGTTGGAGTTGGCATACTTGATAACCAAAAACGACCGCATGTTGGACCTGTAAGTATGCAAGTTCATGTGCCACTGATAAACAAAAGAACCGGTCAAGTTATTTCTATTGTTAATGATATAATACAAATAATGGACTCTGAAACATTCGAAACAATTGATGTATCTACTATAAATGACGAACTAGATAACAAAATAGAAAATGGCCAAAACATAGAGTATTGGATAGTTATGAACAGAACTAAAATAATGAGAATTAGATCTTAGCATCGTAGACGCTAATGATCTATAGGAGAAGCCATCTGATGTCATTTGATGAAGATTATGAGTTTTGAAGCGTCTACAATAACAATATTATATTTAATTTTATGAAACTAGCAGCATTATCTTCAGGGGGCAAAGATAGTATTTATGCTATTTATAATGCTCAAAAACAAGGACATACTACAGAATGTTTAATAACAATATCTCCTTCATCAGAAGAAAGCTTGCTTCTTCATTATCCAAATGTGGTATTAACTAAGTTACAATCTACATCTATGGCTAAACCTCATATATACAAAATATCTAAATCTACCAATATCTATAATGAGATTGATGTGATCAAAAATGCGGTGGCTGAAGCTGTGAAAAATTTTGATATTGATGGACTTGTACATGGTTGTATATCTAGCAAATTTCAAATAGATAAATTGCATAAAATTTGTGAAGATCTAAACATCAAGCTTTATACTCCTTTACAGCACTGCATCAGCAAAAATTATCTATACGATTTAATTACATCGAAATTTCATTTTATTATGGTTACTGTGGCTGCAAGTGGTCTGAATGCAAAATGGTTGGGCCGGAGAATTGTGATTGAAGATCTTGAAACTCTTGCAAATCTATCTCATAAACATGGATTTAATATTAATTTTGATGGTGGAGAAGCTGAAACATTTGTAATAAACTGCCCACTTTTTAGATATCCGATTAAAATTAACAACTCTACTACTATATGGGATGGTTATAGAGGTATATTTGATATACAAGAAGCTGAATTAGATTATAATGTTAGATAAACTAAAAACAGGCCTTAGACAGGCTATTAAAAAAATTGTCAATTCGCAAGTAATAAACGAAGAACTGATCAAAGAATTATCGCGAGATATACAACGAGCTCTACTACTAGCAGATGTTAATGTGAAATTAGTATTAGAAATAACTAAAAAATTAGAACAACGCTCTACAGTAGAAACTATTCCTCCAGGGCTTTCTCGGAAAGATCATGTTGTTAAAATTGTATTTGAAGAATTACAAAAGCTATTAGGTGATGAAAGTAAACTCCATATAGAGAAAAACAAAATCAATGTTATTCTTGTACTTGGAATACAAGGTAGTGGCAAAACTACAATTACAGCCAAGCTGTCTAAATTCTTCACTACACAAGGATACAAAGTTGGTGTAATAGGTGCTGACACATATAGACCTGGCGCACTAACTCAACTGAAAACAATGTGTGCACAAATAGATGTACAAGTTTATGGTGAAGAAAACAATCAAAATCCTGAACAAGTAGTTAAGCAAGGAATATCTAATTTCAGTCATTCTAATTTTGATATTATTTTAATTGATACTGCTGGCAGACACAAACATGAGCAAGATCTATTTGATGAAATGATTAAAATAAATGAAATTGCGAAGCCTGATTCTGTATTATTAGTAATTGATAGCACTATAGGTCAACAGTGTTTTTCTCAAGCAGAAGCTTTTCATAAAGCTGTCCAAGTAGGTGGCATAGTAATAACAAAATTAGATAGTACTGCTAAGGGTGGGGGTGCTATATCTGCATCTGCAGCGACAGGAGCTAAAATTATGTATATTGGTACTGGAGAGCGAATAGATGATGTAGAAGAGTTTTCAGCTACGCGTTTTGTAGGGCGATTATTAGGCATGGGAGATATCCAAGCTATATTAGATCTAGCCAAAAGATTAGAAAGTGAATCTAACGATATACGTATGAAACGTATTTCTAGTGGTAAAATGAATATGGATGATTTTTATTATCAACTTAATGAAGTCACTAAAGTTGGTTCAATAAAAAATTTTTTAGATAATCTACCAGGCTTTTCAGGAACAATTAAAGATGATCAGCTAAATCAAATGGAGTTCAGAATAGAAAAATGGAGATACATAATACAAAGTATGACTAAAAATGAAAAAATCAATCCAGATATAATTAATTCGTCTCGAATGAAACGTATAGCTAAAGGCTCTGGATATTCTGAACATGAAGTTAAAGAACTATTAAAAAATTATAAAAATTCTAAACATATGATGAAAGCATCTAAAGGCAGACAAATGAAAAACACTCTGCGTAAAATAGGCCTCTAAAATAAATACAAATATTGTATGATGTCAATAACAACTAAGTATGATTTATGTAGTAATTGCTACGATAGATTATTCAAAATAAAGAAAAATCTTGTCAGTGCTCGCAATATAATTAGATTATCTCTCTCTAACCCCAATGGAATTTGTTATATTTGTAAAAACATATTTAAAAATTTAGAATGTTATGTTGATAAAATATTTGAAGTCGCAAAATACTATGAATTTTCCACATTTTCCATCGGATTGATAATTAAACCGTCTATGATAGATAGAGATGATGATATAAGATCTAAATTTAAATTAATAGGAACATATGGTCTCAAATATAATCTGAATAGAGAGATCAGCAAACTATTTTCTAGAAAAATAAAGTCAAAAGCTGATATATCGCCAGATTTAGTCATAACATTGGACTTTAGAAAAAATGTTTTGTTAACTCGATCCAAGACAATTTACATCTATGGTAAATACGTGAAAAAATCTCGCAGCATACAGCAAAAACAAATCGTATGCATAACATGTAATGGTACAGGATGTAAATTGTGTAATTATACGGGTATTTCAGAATCCAATAGTATAGGAGGCAAAATAATTAAATTGTTACATAACAATTTTATTTCTACAGCAATTAAAATAAATTATGTTGGTGGAGAAGATAAATCCAGCTTAGTTTTGGGTAATGGCCGCCCGTTTTTTGCGAAGATTATAAATCCCAAAATACGTAACACTGCTTTACCAAAACTTGATGACAAAAAAATGAAGATACATGATCTTCACATTATAAAACATATGCCATCAAAGATAGCATTTAAATCTAAAGTAAAAATTAAAATTTTGACCGAAAAGATTATCCATTGTGACGATCTGAATATACTTAGTAGTTTAAAATCGATAAAATTTTATGGTGTCGACAACAACGAGAATGTAAAAATTATTCACTCGCTTGATTGGAAATTATTAACAAATACAACATTCTATATATTGATGATTGTGGACGGTGGCTTCCCAATTAAAAAATTCATTAATGATAATTCTATAACTCCAAATCTGAGCTATTTGATCCAAAATACATGTAAGTGTATTAATTACGATTATTATGAAATCACGATGATGTTATAATTAATTATTGTGATTGCCATTTTTTTTAATAATTACTTATATATGCTAATTGGTTACATTTTTACATTTGAATTTAGTTATTTTTATATTGAATCCGTTAGTTAAAATTAATGAATCGTACGCAAAAGGATTTTTGCCAAAAAATATATTTTTGCAAATTAAAAAACGATATTCAATAGTTGCATCTGGAATAACAAGAATTGAAAATTCTACAAGAATAAAATACCCGGCAGTCTATATCGAACCATCTTTGTTACTTTCTAATTATTCTGACAAACCCGATTATGCTATATTGTTTGCGAGAACAATACCATTCATACACGATGATAAATTCACAGTATTCATTCAAATATCAGCTCCGCTGGTAGCTTATGGTTTAAAAGGTACTATACATGCTATACTGGCTCATGAATTTTTACATTATTTGGATTTGATAAATAAAATATCTAAAAACAAAATAATCTCTGATGAAATTTCAGGTAATTTATTTGAAAACATGTATGCTGACACAACCAAACTTTTTCAACCACGAGCAGTTTTCAATGATAAGACATTGCTTAATCATATTACAAAAAAATTTAAACCAAATTTTAGTGATATTAAACTAGAGAACAAAACTATTAATTTTTGGTTGAAAAAAAATCTCCAAAAAACTATAATACATCTTGATGATAATACCATAAAATTACCAATGAAATCACTATCCAAGATTAAATTGCAATCGGATTTACTAACAAAAATTGATGAGATTGTAGAAAAATCAAATTGTATTTAATTTGATGCTAATGAAACTCTGTCAAGCTGCATTTGCCACATGTATGTCTATTGTTATGCCTTGACATAAATACACCTTTACCACAACGCGAACAAGTTTTTAATATTCGGCTAATATTTTTGCCATCAATTTTATAATATTTATGAATTTGTGAATTTTTATTCGGCATTTTTTACTAATCTAGATAAAATATGTTTGTTAACTTGCTTCTCGGCACTATTCCTATCATTGTAAATATAAAATATCCCATTAATAGTGTTAAGACCAGTCATGCTTAATAATTTAATTGGTATTATAAAATCATCTTTAGATTTTAATTTATCTTTAACAAATTGAATAGCTGTTTGTTTTTTTAAATTTTGTGTATTTTGAAAGCTGCATCTTATTTCACGCCTTCCTAACAACAAATTATTATTATCATTAGTAATCAATACAGACATAAATTATCATCATTTGTTATTTATATAAATCTTATAAGTTTACAAATTAATTGAGTTCATGGCTCGATTTATAATTTATATTCATAACGTACAATATTCGCCATCTGATATTGATTATGTTATAAGTAAATCTCGAAATTTATGTTCTAAAATTAATATCATTGTACGCGATGTTAGAATTTCAAATCATTTTATTGAGTTGGATATATCCACAATTGCGGTTCATGAAATATTAATTAAAATATTGGCTCCGTTGGGTGCTATTGGCCAAATAAGACAATTAGGAGATGATGATAACGACAGTGACAATATAAATAAAATAGATACAATCATGCGAGGTGTGTTACATTTTAACACTGAACGTTTTTGGGAATGTCATGAAATATTAGAAAATATATGGAAAAACTGTAGTGGTGTAGAAAAAGATACTTTGCAAGGGATTATATTGACTGCAGCTGCATTAGTTCATTATCAAAAAAATGAGAATAGTATTTGCATTTCAATTTTAACTAGAGCTTTGAATAAACTATTACATTCTGACAAATTCTATCATCAAATTAATATAGAATCTCTTAAGAAGAATATATCTAAAATAATAAACAATAACTACATAACATTATTTACTATTTAACAAATTTATTGCTTTTGTTAATACATTACATCCATTTAATGATTTGAAGCGACCATTTTTTGCTTGTAATTCTGTAAATTTACTAGTATTATCATTTTCGATGTGGTCTGAGGATATTAATAACGGTACTGGGTCATCGCTATGTGATTTGTTTATGCATGGTGTAGAATGATCTGCAGATACCACAACTGCGATTTTATTTGTATCTATATTATCTATTAAAAATTTGAAGAATTTTTTGTCTATAGTTTCAATACTTTTTGTTTTGCCATGGAAATCACCATCATGACCAAATTCATCAGGACCCTTCAAATGAACATATACTACATTGTGTTTTTGTAATTCGTCTAGAGCTGCCTTTGCTTTTCCAATGTAATCTGCAAGTTTGTTATTATTGTTAACCTGCATTTTTAAAATCTTTGCAATGCCAATTTCCACTGGCATATCTACTACGCACGAAAATCTCAATCCATATTTTTGATTTATGGATATTATATTAGGATACTTATTTCCAGCGTCACGAGTTAAAATACAGTTTATTCGTTTTTTGTTTTGTGACATTCGTAATTTGTTAATTTTATTATTTTTCATTATTGAAATTGATTTTTGTGTAAATTCATTAATCAATTTCGCAGTTATGTCAGAATTTACGTTATTATCTAACGAATAACATTTTTTAATTTTTCCGAAATCTGTGTTTGGGTTAGCGATTCCAATCCCATTGATATTATCATATGCTGGATCTGTATTACTTATATTGCTAGATAGTGTCTTTCCTTTACATCTAATTCTCAAGCTTATTCTATGTCCTATTGTTGGTAGTATTGTTAACTCAGTTCCTTCTATTGAAAATTCTATTTTTTTTTCTAATTCTGTGGCTATTTTGGATGCTTCTTCTTTGCTAATACTGCGTCCTGCTCTTCTATCTATTATATTTTCATTATCATCTATAGTTGAAAAATTACCACGTAATGCAACATCTCCAGTCTTGAAATCTATTCCTGCTCCTATGGCTTCTATAACTCCTCTTCCTGGATATTTGTAATTATTGAAATTATATCCATTTGTTTCAAACCCCATTATTTTTAGTGTGTGCTTTGATGTATGTGAATTTTTGTTTAAAATTTTTTGAGCTAATACGCG
>JAHRAP010000007.1 GCA_020027255.1 Nitrosopumilaceae archaeon
AGGTGTTGCACAAGCCGCATATGTTCATCCTCACGGTGGTGGAAGACATCAACATGTTGGACAAAGTTCTACTGTTTCTAGGAATGCACCTCCAGGTGCTAAAGTAGGAAGTATAGCTGCACAGAAAACAGGACGAGCACGACTCAAGAAGAGAAAGTAAAAATAAATATCAATCTATGAAAAACATATTGGTTAGTTTCCTAGTCTTGAATAATGCAGTTAAGGACGATCTAACATATGGTTCTTGTAAAGTGACCCACATTTTAGGCAAACATCAATAAAATCACAACTCACCCTCTTAAAAATATACATGATTGTAGACAAATGTTCATTATATGTTTTAATACAGAATATCTACTACATTAAATATCTCTAGTCTGTGGTATTTATGCAACTCTATTATAGCACAAAATTTAAATAAAAAGACGCCACGGTATTTCCTCAAACTAATTTTTATATTAATTAATATTATTATAGGCTTCTTGTATAGATTTTTTGATTTCATGCATGTTATAATTAGAATCAAATGTTGAATTCATTTTTCTGTTTTTTTGTATCCGGATCAACAGCCTATTGTTATCAGGTTTAATGTCCACAAACCATCTAAAATTAATTGATTTACAAAAAACCACTCGATGCGTTCTTATATCTTCAATAACATTATCTCCTAGCGATAAACAAAATTCCCTCAATTCATCAAATATTAATTGGGTTGATCTATGTAAATTTTTTTTGATTGTTGAATAATCATTCATACATGTAATGTATTGCAATTATATTTTATAATTATGGTTAGTAGTAGATCTACAAATCCCAATCATAATTGATAATCCCATCTCAAAATACATGAAGTCCAACACGTTGACAAAGAAGCGTAGCTATTCTACCTTAGGATTGCTCCCTCCCGGTCCTTATCCATTTCGATAGTTCAACCTTTAGATCATTTCTTCAAATGATCATAGGCTTACAACCACCCGCTTTGGCGTGATTTCATTTCCACATATTATGCGGGAGTCACCAATTACGAAATTTATTTCGTAGTTGCTGATCTCTGCTTATAGCCGGTTTCAGAATGGGGCACGGCTAGTACCCCGATCCTACCTACTACCATAATATTATAAAACTAAATGTTATATTTGCATTAGGTTTTTGTAATCTGAGATCTTACACTACATACTGAACATATATCATTACTACATAAATTTCCACAATTAATGCACATTTTTTTTTCTTTACCATATAATTTTTTGGTTGTGTTTGATATTTTTAAAATAGATTTTAACAAATTATTTTTGATCCCAGTATGCTCTTTCTCAAGCATATTCACAAATTCACGAATTTGTGTTCTGATTCCTTCATTCATATGTGGACACGGTTCAGATTGAAACGGTATATTGTTAATATATGCAAAAAAAACTATCTCAGATTCATAAATCTCAGAAAACGGTTTTATTCTATTTGTAGTGGAATCAGGATGCATGAATCCAATTTTATTAACATCTCCAGAAATCATATTTATGATAAATGTTTGTATTTGATCATCTAAATTATGTGCAGTTGCGACTATATTGTGATTGATATCTTTCGCAGCTATATCTATAGCTCTTCTTCTTAACGTCCCGCAAATTGAACAAGCTGACATTTTAGATTTTCGTAAATCTAATGCGTCTTCTAAAGTTAGCTTGAACAATTTTTTATAGGAGTATACATGATGTTCAATCTTCAATTGCTTACAAAATGTATGTGCTATTTGTAGTGCTTCATCTCTATAGCCTTTGATACCTTCATCTATAGTTATTGCCTTTATATTGAAATCTAATTTTCGTGATATCTTATTTAATATATGTAACAAAACTAACGAATCTTTCCCACCAGATACTGCCACTGCTACATCATTACCCCTTTTTATCATTTTATATTTAGAAATAGTTTTAGATGTTTTTTGTAAAATAGATCCAGAAAAACAATTTTTGCATAACTTTTCTCCTGAATATTTGCGAAAGAAAATTGCTTGCATGTCGCATTTGCTACATTTTTGTTTCATAGTAATAGGTCCAACATCACCATAATTTAATATCATATTGTAAACCAACCAGATTTTATATACGATAACGCTATATTCAAACTGAATATTATAAATGTAAATGAATATATAACAAACATTATAATTTTACTGTTTTTTTCTTTAACTCTCTCAATAATTATACTGTGAATAAACTTTCCGCCATCTAATATTGGTAATGGCAACATGTTGATAATGCCTATAAAAAATGAAATCATCCATAGCCATAACAAAAACATAGAAATTTCGTGATTATTCCAGTCTATCACATCATATCTTGGTTCGTATGGGAGAGAATTATCTCTAATTATTCCTATTAATCCTGACTCTGCATCTTCTGGATTCTGTATTGTTTTTACTTGAAAATTCAATTCGTATCCATCTCTGATTACATATACGGAAATAATTTCATTTGGAATTATCTTCACTTTATGAAAATCCATTGGATTTTTAATATCCGTATCGTTTACTCTTATTATAATATCATCTTGTAATAACCCTGATTCTTCTGCACCTGACCCATCTATCACTGAGATTATTGTAACTCCTTCTGTAGATCTATATAGCCAGCTAAGTAAAGGATCTGGAATTATCATAGCAAAAAATGGATTTGTTATTAAAATTATGCCTAAAATGAGTGAAAACATGACATTTGAAGTAGCACCTGCGCTAATTACTTTTAATTTAGATATTTTATTAGCATTGGCAAACTTTTCTTCGTCTGGTTCTACAAAACCTGCAAACATTGCTATGAACACTGCAAAACCTCCAGACTTAATTTTTATTTTTTCTAAAGTAGCTACTATTCCATGAGCTCCTTCGTGTATGATTAATACAATTGGTATTGACAACAGAAAATATGTTATGGATGTAGACGATGTTAATGTAATCCCTGGTATTAATAACGTCATTTCAGAAAATTCTGAAGGCCTGACAAAAAAATTAGATATGTTATACAACAAAAACCAAAACGCTGCTAACATCATTATAAAACCTGATATCATACTTATATTTGCGAATATATTTGTGATAAATCTAGTTTTGGATAATATTTTGGTAAAAATTGATTGAATATTATAATTTTTATAAACTATGCTATATGATTTGATTTCAAAACCATGTCTGTCAAGCCTTAATGCTTTAGCTAATATGACTACTATAATCCATATTGCTAATACGTATATTATTGAATTTTCGGTTATTAATTCTGTGTTCAAAATGACTGTTACTTTTTTTAATTACATACATTTATCGTTTACTATGAAATTCATATTGTTGGCGACTACATATCAAAACAAAAAATTGGCTACTGCCACCGCTTTTAAATGTATTAAAAATCATATGGCAGCTTGTGTTAATATTATGAAAACCTTGTCAATTTATTCATGGAACAATAAAATTGAAGATTGTGAAGAATTTTTGGTTATTTTCAAAACAACTAAACAAAACAAACAAATTCTAGTAAATTTCATTCAGAAAAATCATTCATACAATACGCCTGAAATAATAGAAATTAATGCTACGTCATTATGCCACAAATATTCTGACTGGTTAACACTACAAACATTAAAGTGTGATCGAAAACCTGAGTAAAGCTATAATTCCTCCTAACTTAGATACTCGCAAACCTAAATCTGTGGTGGAATCCACACTATAAATTTTGGCGCCTTTATTTTCTATGCTATTCAATAAATTAACCACTTCGTCTTCATTCTCCGTCTCCATTATTTTATCCGAAAATATTGCTGATCTAATTGCATTATATTGATTAGCTATTTTAGTTTGAACAAAACCCATGGTAAATTTTTCGCTTTTTTTGTTGGCTAAAAACATTACTTCATTAATTATGCTTAAAACTTTTGCAAGTTTACTTTCTGACATTATATCTTTCATCATTGTTGATTTTACAAATATGTGAATTCCATCTTCTCCTCCAGATTCTATTCCATCCACCACTTTGATATTTATCTTATCTTTGATGTTTATTTGAAGATAATTACGTACTTTATTTTTTGTATCTCCAGGTCCAAAAATAATAATATTCTCATTATTATCTAGTGTTGATGTAATGGACTTTTTAATTCTCTCCAAAAATTTTCCTGTATTGAAATCAGTCTTATATTGTTTTCCAGTAGATCCAAAGTGCACATCAGGATATATTTGCAAGTGAGTTCCTTTGATGATTCCTATACTATAACTGCCACGTTCTACAGATAATAATAAAAATCCAACACTTTTGTTGTGATTAATTAGATTTCTCTCTTCTAAAGCCCAAGTTTTTTTGATAATTTTCACCCCCTCATTAATTTGTATATATATAGAATGATGAGAACCATGCGAAATAAACTCATTGTTTGTTTCTATTATTTTGCCGCTTATTTGCAGTCTATTAAACTCTCCAATTAAAGATATTTTCTCGGCCTGCAAAACTATTTTTATTTTGATTCGTTCTGTTTTATTTGGTCTAGTATATTCGTCATCTTTTTTTAATGACCATGTAGTATTACCTACCACCAAATCATTTTTTGTAATTATTCTACGTAATGCTAACAAATCATCAAATTCTTCTGGAATTATATATATAGAATTCTTATCAATTATTTTGTTCTGCATTATTGTTGTTTTTGTATTAAATTAATTATTTGTTATCAATTCCCTTTTTTCTAACATAATTTTCTACCCACGCTAATGTTAGAACATTACCTTCTGCAAGGTTAACTAATGAATTTTGCGAGGCATTGCCAGTAACTTTACCATGATTTTTCCTAATCTGTCTCCATTTTAAACTCGTATTCCCGCTCTTTGAATTATAAATAACTCCTAGAATATCCCTTGCATTGACGAATGTAATCTCTCTAATTTTTTTTAATGTCACTTTGTCTGCAGCTTCGACATATACTGCGCCTAAATCATCTTCGCGCTCAGGAAAAATTTCAGGATCTTCAGTATATTCTTTTGGTGCAAACGAACTACATGTACTAGCTATTATAAACTTCCTAAAATTCTCTAATGATGAAGGTGTGTCTATTTCGACCATTTTTCATAATTATATATTTTGCTATTTATCAAGCTTCTTAAATGTAGTTTTGCTAATTTGTTATGTGCAGACATTGATGAGTTAACATATTTGAGTTAATGATATAGATCTTGAGTTCTGAGTCTGCAATATTAAATTTAATCTTTGTATTTGTTATTATTTCTAAATTCGTCATCATGATTTTGTGGACCATGATTACACGATACACATCCAATTTTAAAACCATTATCATTTTTCAGATATTTCTCACACCCGCAAAAACACGTCATTACTACATTAATCATATTCTATTATATATTATTTAATATTAAATAATTTATTACAGCAGTTGCCATCTGGTATATTGTTTCCATGGAGCATTTCTTAGGATGTTTTAACATAGTACATAATGCATCTGTGAATTGTTTATTCATATGATGCTCTCTAACCACAAACTATCTCTTCATCTACATCTACTTTTAATGAATTCTGCATTAATACTTCTAACAATCTACTATTGTGTATCATGTTGACTCCTATCGCTTTTCAATCTGCAGTTAATTCTATATCCGTTTTATTATAACTGACAAATTTTTTGTTGTTTAATTTTTTTAACATTTGGACAACACTAGACTGTTTAATATTTAGCATTCTGGCAATAGTGCTAACCTTTACCTGAGTTTTTTTTATCTTTGATATACCAAATTGCTTTTATATACATCTCTACATGTTCTTTGTCTGTAGTACCAACATAGAAAATTTCATCATTTGGTATAATCATAATTAATTTCATTC
>JAHRAP010000021.1 GCA_020027255.1 Nitrosopumilaceae archaeon
ACAATTTTATGAGCTATTCTAAATGTAACATTTTGCTTAACTAGTTCTTCAGCAATGTCTAATGATGTCAAATAGCCCTCATATACAATATTTTCCATGTTAGATTTTTTAATAATTACATTGTCATAATATTTATTCTAATTTTTGTACTGGAAAATTTGACACTCCTTATGATTCTAATACTACCATGAGAGAACAATTAGAACGTTCTCTTATAACTGGATTAGATTTAGTATTCATAACTAATCATAATACATTAAATGGCTATGATAATTTAATTAATTATAAAAATAATCACTATAAATATAATAATATCAAAATTTATCCCGGCGAAGAAATAACTTCATCAACTGGTGAACATATACTTGTATATGGATTGACAGATGCAATAAAACCAGGTTTAACAATACACGAAATATTCGATGAAGTTGAAAAACAAGATGCAATTTCTTCAGCTCCACACCCATTCGGAATGATTGATTCATTACGTGAAAAATCTCGATATTGTGATATGATAGAAATTTTTAATAGTAATAATGTAGATATTTTTTCGAACATTCGGGCAACGTTATTTGCAAATTCTCATAATATGGTTTGTGTGTCTGGAAGTGATTCACATATTAGTTCCACATTAGGCAAATGTATAAATAAAATTGAATCACCGAATACATTAGATGATGTAATATTTGCAATGAAACATGGCAAAATTAAGATACACAGATCAATGTACATATCAAATATCGAGCTAATAAAATATCTGAAATATAAAATAGATAATTCGAAGGATTATATAAATAATTATATTGTGTATAATTATCCAAATTGTAAATGGCTGTTCTCATTATTGTTAAAACTATATGAACATAATGATGACAGTTACATTTGGAAATTATTTTATAATGTCAGTGTGACCATATTAAAACAAATTTCATTTAAAATAAATTTTTGTAATACAAGTAAAGATACGATTAAAAATAGAAACTTATATTCATTTCTAAATTTGGTTTTTAAATAACACAATAGATATTAATATGTAATAAAACTAGTTAGGCAGTGGTTAATAAGTTTGATAAAGATATTCGTGAAGTATTAGACACATGTGGTTTATTTTGTCCAGAACCTGTTTTTAGAACTAAAATTGCTTTAGAAAAACTCCAATTAGGAGATATTTTAAAGGTACTTGCAGACGATCCATCGTCTGAAGAGGATATTTCTAGATGGGTAGAACGAAATGGACATACATTATTAGAAAAAAATAAACAAAATAATCAAATTGAATTTATTATTCAAAAGGTGAAATAAAACAACTTGGTAATAAAATCAGAGAATATGCAACACACTGATGTATTCAACATAATTGGGAATACTCCACTTATAAAATTACAATCTTTATCTAATGATCATATTTCTTATTTTGCTAAATTGGAAAACTATAATCCATATGGATCTGTTAAAGATCGGGCTGCTTATTGGATGATTACGGATGCAGAAAATAAAGGAATTTTAAAAAAGAATCATAGTATTATAATTGAACCGACATCTGGAAATACCGGAATTGCACTTGCTGGAATAGCAAAACTTCTAGGATATGGAATAGAAATAGTGATCCCTGAAAAAGCTAGTGACGAAACAAAAAATATAATTAAATCATTAGGTGCTAAAATATACGAAACAACAGATGATTTATGTCCTAAGGTTGGTTCTGGAACTGATCAAAGTATAGCATTAGCAACATCTATAGCTTCATCTAGACCTCAGATTTACTATTCTCCAAACCAATATTCTAACGAAGCTAATTTTTTTGGCCATTATACTGGTACTGGGCCTGAAATTTGGAAACAAACAAATGGTAAAATAACTCACTTTTTTACAGGTGTTGGCACTGGAGGGACAATAACAGGAGTTTCTACATTCCTTAAAGAAAAAAATCCAAAAATAAAAATAATAGCTGTGCAACCTCAGCTAAACCACCTTATTCAAGGGTTAAGAAATTTTGAAGAATCTGCAAAGCCAGAACTATTTTTAAAACGTGAAAAAGTAATTGATGATTGGATTACTATAACAAACGAAGAAGCATTTTGTGAAGTCAAAACAATATTGAATAATGATAACGTACTTGTAAGCCCATCATCTGCAACAGTATATGCAGCCATGAAAAAATATGAATTTCAAGATTCGATTAACGAAAATTATGCCGTTGGAATATTTGCAGATGATGGACGAAAATTTAAAAGTATTTATGTGAATCAAGATGTTTTTACCTCATCTGAATTTGATGCGGCTTTGTTAAAATCTAAACACATGCCTAAAATAAATTACATTTGAAAATATTGTGAATTTGTATATTGTTGTCGTTTATAATTTTGTTAGAAATTTATCTACATCAATAGCTGCCATACATCCAAACCCTGCAGCTGTTATAGCTTGTCTGTATGTATGATCATGAACATCTCCAGCTGCAAAAACTCCTCTGATGTTAGTTTCGGTTTTATTTTTTAAAATAATATATCCATTCGCATCCAAATCTATTTGATTTTTAAATAATTGTGTATTAGGTTCATGCCCTATGGCAATAAACACTCCTTCGACGTCCAAAAATTGATTTTCATGAGTTTGCGTATTTTTTAATAATATTTTTCTGACTTTATTATCTCCGATTATTTCTACAATATTTTGATTTAAATGAAACTCTATTTTTGTATTTAACATTGCACGTTTTTGCATTATTTTACTAGCTCGAAATTCATTTCTTCGATGAATAACATGTACTCGTGATGCAAATTTGGTAAGAAAAATAGCTTCTTCCATAGCAGAATCTCCTCCACCAATCACTGCCAATTCTAAATTTTTGAAGAACGCTCCATCGCATGTTGCGCAGTATGATACGCCTTTAGCACTAAAAAAATCTTCGCTTGGCAAGCCCAATTTTTTTGGTGTAGCTCCAGTACAAATTATTATAGATTTGGCTGAATATTTTACATTATTAATATGTACAGTTAAAGGAGTGTGTTTGAGATCTACGTTCGACACTTCTTCATTGATCACTTCTGTACCCATATTTTTACATTGTTGTAACATGTTTAACATGAGATCTGGACCTAATATGCCGCTAGAGAAACCAGGATAATTTTCTACATTTGTTGTATTCATTAATTGACCTCCTTGTAAAACCCCTGAAATTATTAATGTGTTGTAACCTGCTCTGGATGCATATATGCCTGCTGTATATCCAGCAGGACCACTACCTATTATTATTATGTCATATTCTCTTGAATTTTTATCGTTCATGATCTAAGCAATTTAATTAATTTCCAATTTAAATTGTCATATATTGAATATTCTTACGTATATTATTTGTATTTAAATTTAGTGATCATTTATAGATCTTTAATTTTCATGGCAGTTATTTCAGCTGCTTTTTTGCCAGAGAATAACATCGCTCCAAAAGTTGGTCCCATTCTAGCTAAACCATAAGTTTCAGTGATTGACATTCCGGCAGCTATTAGACCTGGGTATATCTCTCCTGTTTTTTCTACCACATATTCTTCTCCTTCATTTACCCACATGGGATTCATTCCTTTCCATTGTACTAAATTTCTATTAACTAAGCGTTTCACTGCTACTGAATCATGTCCAGACGCATCTATTACTATTTTAGATTCTAACGCAATTGGATCCACACAAGTGATATTTCTTGGGAGCGCAGATACTGGCATCCAATTCACTACAACTCCAGAAACTCTGTCATTTTTTAAAATTAAATCATCGAATTTAGTTAAATTTAAAAATTTTACACCAGCGTCACAAGCTGATGCAATAAGCTTAGACACTGCGTGCGGACCAGCTGTTATGTATAATCCTTTTTTTACTTTTTTATATGGTATGCCTAATTCATCCCACATTTCTTGTGCAGGTTCGCGTACAGTTACAGGATTCATCATATATCCGCCAAGCCAATATCCGCCACCTAAATAATTATTTTGTTCTATTATCAGCACTTTAAACCCTTTGCTAGATAATTCTCTACCAGCTGTTAATCCAGCAGGTCCTGCACCAATTATTATCACGTCAGAACATGATCTATCTGATAAAACAGAATGAAATTCATCAGCTATCGCCATTGTAATTTCAACTTCATTTATATCAGCAAAAATCCTTTGTTTGTTTATATTGTCTAATACTTGCACGAGTTAAAAACAGTTGAAACCAATTTAATAGTTTCTTATATTGGTGATGGGCATATTAAATATTCTATTTTAGTTTAATTGACAATCATATCAAAAATTTATATTTTAAATTGATTAAATACATCTCAAATGAACAATAAATTAAATTTAAATGATTTGTCAATACGAAATAACTGGGCCAAAACCGAAGAAGCTGATCATTTTTCTAAAATGCTGAAGCTTTATAGACAAAATGAATTAGATCCAGATTCTTTCAGGCGATTTAGATTACAACATGGTGCTTATGGCACTAGAATGACAGATAATTATGCTATGGTAAGAATCAAAATACCTGCAGGTGAGATACACCCTGAACAACTTATTAAAATAGCACAACTTAGTGATTCATTTTCTATAGGAAGCGCCCATATATCTACCAGACAAAATATTCAATTACATTGGGTAGTATTAGAAGATGTACCTGAAATAATGTTAGAATTAGCCAAAGTTGGGTTAACTACGCGTGAAGCATGTGGCAACACAATAAGAAATATTATGTGCGGTCCTTTGTCTGGTGTTTGCGCTAATGAGATGTTTGATTCTACTCCTTATGCTCTTGCAACAGCAAAATTTTTGTTACGGAACCCATTAAATCAAAATTTGCCTCGGAAATTTAAGTTTAATTTTACATGTTGCGAAAAACATGGAATGGGTAAAATAGTTGATGTTGGTTTGGTGCCAGTAATTAACGAATCCACAGAATGCACACAATATGGTTTTAAGATTTTTCTTGGAGGCGGGCTAGGAAATAAATCATACGTGGGACATCAATTAGAAGAATTCACTCCAATTGAAGATCTATTGCATACATCTATTGCTGTGATTAAAATATTTGATCGATTAGGAAATCGTAAAAATTTAGCTAGAAATAGAATGAGATACTTAGTAAATGAATTAGGATGGGATGAATTCAAAAATTTGGTTTTAAAAGAAAGGACAATATCAAGAGTGACACAATCTGCTACACTATCTCTAGAAATTGATAATAATCAAAATCTGAATAGTATAGCTGAGACTTTTCAAAGAGTTGATTTAGATCTTATGATGTATGAAAGATGGCTTAAAACAAATACGATAAAACAAAAACAAACTAACTATTATTCAGTTTTTGTGACATTGGAAGCTGGTGATATAACATCTAATCAACTTCGTAAACTTGCTAAAATATGTGCAACATTTTCAAAAGAACGTACTATGCGAAATGGATTTTCTCAGGATATAGTAATAAGATGGGTGCACCTAAACCATCTCAAAATATTATATTCTAAATTACTGTCTGTGGGACTAGCCAATCCTGGAGCTCTCACACTAGCATCTCCAGTAGGCTGTTCTGGCACAACGTCTTGTAACCTAGCACTGACAAATTCTCATAGATTAGCTAAAGAAATACAGCGAAAACTTTTATCATTAAAAATAGATCAAGATGATGATTTAAAAGATTCAACGATTAAAATAAGTGGATGTCCAAATTCGTGTGGCCAACACGAAATAGCTACAATAGGATTCTACGGTGGTGGTGGCAGATCTGGCAAAGATATGTATCCAGTTTATCAAATGTCTTTGGGAGGTAGACATGATAATTATGCTAGATTAGGAACAAATTGTATTAGAATACCAGCTAAAAATGTAATTAATACCATACTCAAAATAATTTCAATATTTAAACAAGATCGAAAACCTCATGATACACTCAAATCTTGGTTAGACAAAATTGTTAACTCTCGAAGTGATACTTCAGTAAGATCTATTAATGACATTAAAAAATTATTGTTACCATTAACTATAGTTCCAAGCAAAAATGAAAATTCTGATTTTTATTCTGATTATGGTAGTAATGATAATTATCATACTAGAACTGGCAAAGGCGAATGTGCAGCTTGAAAGAAAACATATCTCATGTTACATTAAATGCTGACACATTAATCTCAAAAATTAATGATCGAGATATTCGAATTATTGATGTACGTTCGCGCAAAGATTATTCACAACATCATATCCATAATTCAGTAAATTTGCCATTGTTGGAATTACTGTCTAATGATTCTCCAGGTCATTTAATCAAATTAATACAATCTATGGGAATTAGTGATGATACACATGTTGTTGTTTATGACAATACTTTTGGAGCTTTAGCATCTAGATTAGTATGGAATTTGTTGTATGTGGGTCACAATAATGTTTCTCTTTTAGACATAACTTATGATAATTGGAAATTATTGGGGTATGATATTGATTCTAAAAATGTAAATTTTGGAACCAAAATTCATACGTTAAATATAAATAATAATATATTATCAACTGCAGAATACTTGGAAAAAAAGATCAATGATGATAATACAGTAATCATAGATAATCGAGAAAGATTAAACTTCTTAGAGCAGCATATCCCAGGTGCTATAAATATTCCATATAAAATATTTGCATCTCCAAATAAAATACTAAAACCAACAAATGAATTGGAAAAAATATTTGAAAGTCGTTATGTAGATCACGACGCAGAAATTATAACATATTGTGGTAGCTCTGGAACTCTTTCTGGATTGGCTTATAATGCATTGAAATCAATAGGATTTGAAAATGTCAAACTCTATACACATTCATTTAAAGAATGGAAACAACTGCAGAAAACTATTGCCAAACAGGACGATGCTAATTATTGGGATCTATCTGCAGAGTAAAAATCGTTATTTACATTTAATTTTTTTGCTATTGCAGTTTCAATATTATTTAACAAATCTAATATTTTACTTTTATGATCATGTAAGTAGCGGGATCCATTATCTTTCAATCTAATTCTCCATAATCTTATTTCTCTATGTTCTTCAAAGAAGTGTTCAATCATTTGCTTACCGTATTTTTCTGAATCTATCAAAGATTCAAATCCAATAATTGTATTTTCTATACTTTCTTTTTCAATATATGATTTTAGTTCTTGAATAAATTGATTCATATATTTTAATTTTTGTGTTACTTTTGTTGGTTGTTTTGTTGTAGCAAAAATATTTCTTGGCTTTTTATTTATTTTTTTTGCCATTTCTGGAACAAGATCATAAAAAGGTATTTTATGTAACCCTTGTCTTTTTTCATATTTCAAAATAAAACCTTTTTTTAATAATTTTTGTAAGGAGTGTTCAACTTCTTTTGTACCTATAAATGTAGTCCATACTATAGGGCCTATTGTATGATATCCTTGCTTTATTGATTCTAATACTACCACATCTATAATTCTTTTAAAACCGTCATCTATTTTGATATTTGTAAAATCTTTGTCATTCACAGCTTTTTTTGCATTTTTTACGTCTATCTCAACAGATCTCTTTAATGATTCAATTGATTCTTGAACTTGATTCAAAATTGAATGAAAACATGCTTTGTTATACCACGCCATATCATATATTGAATTTGATTCTACAGATTTATCTACGCAGTTTAATGCTTTGATGTAGTTTTTTTGTTTGTAATATATCAAAGATTTTAAGTTCCAGGCTTCTGCATTAGTTATATCTATATCTAAGATTTTATCATATGTTTTTATTGCATCATTATAGTCATCTAGATGAAATTTCATATATCCTAATTTTAGGAGAATATCAATATTATCTGGATCTAGTGTTAATGCTTTCTCAAAAAAAACAACCGCTTCGTCCAACTTTTCATCAGCCATAAGATTTATGGCTTTTTTAAAAAATTTATTACGTGCATAATTCTTATCTGTTAATTTACCTTCATGAGATTCATTGTCATCTTCATCGTTTTTATGTTTATCCACAATATTACTGAATCATATCTAGTTAAATACTATTCTTAATTAGCATACATAAATTTTTTATTATGCTAAATCAAAATAAATTAGTTTCAATTGACTGGCACCAAACGATCTTCGTACATAAAAATAGAAGGCACTTCGCCATTTAAACAACAAATTGGAATTTTTGAAGTTCAAATAACCATAACAAACATGAAGATATCATCTGATGATATTATACATAATAATTATCGTTATCTCTGGAAAGATGATTTTCATTTAACAGTAAAAAATAACACATTTACAGAGTTTTTAGGCAATTCAAATAATCCTTTACCGGATGATGTTACCACTCATGATAATTTATGGATTATAATCCAAGATCTATTTTCAACTATCTTTTCTATTTTTGAAGCTCAAATATCAGATAACACCATGCATTCAAATAGCAATAATTTTAAGATAGAATATATAAAAAACAATCATACTTCTAATTTTACTAATAAAACTTATATGCACGTCAGTTCATCAAAATTAAATCTTTCAAATCCAAAAATTGATAATATTTTTGGTACTGCTAAAAATATACAAATTGATTCTATTTTATATAACATGTTGAATAATATAGATAATAATCTTGAAATTAATAATAAATTAATTAGAGAAACGCAATGTGATTTAGTGTCTCAAAATAGCAGAGGACGATTTGTTGGAAACAAAATACCTATCGGAGAAAGAGGAATACGTGGACAACAAGGACC
>JAHRAP010000024.1 GCA_020027255.1 Nitrosopumilaceae archaeon
TCTGGATCATCCGCTGTTGAGTCTATTGGATCATCCGCTGTTGAGTCTATTGGATCATCCGCTGTTGAGTCTATTGGATCATCCGCTGTTGAGTCTATTGGATCATTTGATTGCAAGTTATGATATGTACGTAGTTTACGTATTTTATTTTTGTCATAAAATTTCGCACAGTGGATTAGCTTTTATAATTATTACACTGTTATCTTTTTTTTTTGCAACAACATCATCATAATCATGCTTAGAACATGATATAACTATCACAGTTTTATCATTATGATCTAGATCTACATTTTGTTTTGTGTAAGATTCTACATCAACCACATGATCTCGCAGTCTAGAAATAACATCTTGTAGCATTTCAAGTTTGTCCCCACGTATTTCTGTTCGATCTAATTGCCACAATAATACGATTTTAGTTCTACTAGATTTAAGATCATTTTTTTTAAGCACAAATTTAATTCTATCTATTAATCTTTTGATATAATTAGATATGCTTTTCATGCAACCATTTATTAAATACATAAAAACTGGCATGTTATCAAATGATGATTTTAAAGAACATAGATCATATAATTCATACATAATGTTATCTAGATAGATATTGCCATATTCAAGATGCGATAAATCCATTTTTAGTTTATCATCTTTTATTAATTTGCATACTTCCAATACACTACATATTTTGGAAAATTTAGATACTATATATACAGCGTGAGAATGTTCTGCTGATTGTATGCTAACAAAATTTTGTTGGTCTATATTCAAAAGATTTGCGAGTGTTTTATCTTTTTTTTTATTAAATGATCCTATAAACCGAGGTGTGTGAGTGATGCTTAATGGATAATAAAAATATGAAAGTGATTTACCTATTTCAAACCCAGTAACGTGTTCTAATATAGATATATTTTCATCATTACCTCCAAAACCAGTAGGAAGGCAACAGACAATAGAACTATTTTGGCTTATAGGTTCCATAGCATCTTTAAATTTAGAACGTATCTCGTTTTTTGCGTCTGGACCTGTTTTTCTAATAGGTGGCGCGAAAAACACATAATTAGAATTAGAGATGGCAATATCAATAGGAGTCATAGAAAGTAATGGTTCGTCTTCCCTAAGAGAAGATATGGTGGGGCATATCTTAGCTATTTCTGGTTTTAGGTTTATAGCTAATGATGCAGATTCATCAATTATATATACATTAACACCTTTGATAGACATCATACAAGCTAGAGAATAACCTTCTGTAGTGATCCCGTAAATAACTACATTAGGCTTCATAAATAAAATTATTAAATAGACCAACAAAAACTTATTGAAAGTAATCAAATTCATGATTTGTGCTCATTACGAAAGCATTCTTATGGCCAAATAGAAAATATCATTAACAGGTAATGTTAATTTAGTGTGTCCGGCAGCCCGGTAGAAGTAAAATGCCGAGTGTAGAGGTCAAGCATAAGGGCCTTTGGAGCCTTCGACCCCAGTTCGAATCTGGGCCGGGCTAATTATTGTTACAGCAATATCAATGGGAGATTATTCGCATAATAGATAGCGGAGTAAGATCGGATTGTCATATATCAAGCCAGATAGTAATTTTTGAATACGTAAAAGCATCTATAAAAATATGTGCTTTGCTTAAATCAACCAGCTAAAAAATATAATAAATTGATTATCAATATTATGAAATTTTTATTAATACATTTCTATAATAATATATTGATTGTCTGAGTTTGAAGAATTATTAAATAAATTATTAGTTCAAAGACCAGAGCTTCAACATGACATACATAAAATGATTGCAGAGAAAAAAAAAGTTGTTGGGGCGGGCTACCTTACAGATCAAGGAGCGCTTTTTTTAATAGCTGCAGATTTGGGGGTTAAATTATCAGAACCTCTCAAGATAGAAATGAATTTAAAAGAATTATACATAGGAGCTAGAGAGATAACATTAGAAGCCAAAGTTATGAGTGTATCTCCAATCAAGCAGTTTTCACGTAAAGATGGAGATAATCTACTTTTAAGGACGATTATAATATATGATGAGCATTCAACTGTATCTGTTAAGCTTTGGAATGAAAAATCTGATTTGCATGGAATCAAAAATTTAAAGCCTGGAGATTCTATTAAAATAACTAGGGCGTATGTAAGATCTGATATAAATGGAGAGCCTGTTGTGAATATAGGTCAGAATACTGAATTAACTACAATTGAAAATATTAGTATTATACCTACTATTGATTCTATATCAATTGATGTAAATGATGTAAATGATGCGAAAAAGAATTTAGTGATCACTGGAGTTATAAGCGATACTATACAATTAATTAGGTTTACAAATCCAAAGGGCCAACAATCCAAAGCACTTAGATTATCTATAAAAGGAAAATATGGAAAGACCATGAAGGTGATTTTGTGGGGCAAAGATGAATCTAATCTTCCGAAAATTGTACCTATAGGTACAAAAACTAGATTGATTGGAGTTAAAACTAAAACCAACAAATATGGTAATATGGAAATTCATGGTAATGAATACACGGTAATTGAGATGAATGACACAAATCAGTGTGATCCAATGGTATTGAAAATACTCACATTTATAGAAAATGGTTTTGATCACATAGCGTTAGGAACAAACTCTAAAAAAGACATTATTAAAATTAAAAATGACGATAACAAAATTGATTATAAAATAGACGAGATAATAGAATTCATACCTTCTAAGATATATGGAAACACGATAATCATCGATAAAAATTCGTCTGTTAAATTAATACATGAACATATTATAGAATCACGTACTAAGATTGCAGATATAAAATCAGGCAAAGAATATTGTGTAGAAGCCATAGTACTAAAAATATCAGACAAAAGTACAGTACGTACAAAAATAGGTGAAATGGTTGAGATGTTCAGTATGCTAGTAGAAGATGATAGCGGTAATGTATGGATTAAAGGGTGGAGGGATCAGACAAAACTCATAGAAAGATGTTTAATAGGAGACATAATCAGTATCATAAATGTTGATGCAAAGGATAGTATTGACGGAAGGGAAGAGCTTCTTTTAAATAGGTTTTCTGTAATAATAAAGAAAAATTAATTCCAGAATCCTTTATTCATGATATACTGTCTTTCAGCTTGATAAATTTGTTCGTATAGAATATCATGATCAATCATATTTCTGAGTATGCGTGCTGCCGTATCTCCACCCACTCCATATCCAGATAAAACTAACAATGCAGTTTGGCCGAAGCTTTCAACAAGTGACGAAATTTTCCAGGCCTTTTTGAATCTAATGTTTTCGTCCACAGACATTTTTTGACCAGCATGTTTCTTTTGTATGATTTTTTGTAATTCATAATCAGAATAAAATGTAGCTGTTATTTGCCTACTTTTACAACGAGGGCAGAAAATAGAATGCGATATTTCTTTTGTGGATATGACTTGTTGCCACAACCCACATCTAATGCAGATAAGTCTGTGTTTATTCTTGAATAATCTATTTTTAACTAAATTTAAAACGCCTTTATCAATACATGCTGGAGAAGAATAATATCTCACGGTACCGTTTAATACAGGTTTTGACAGGTTAGAAAAATCGTCTACGTCATGCCATTTTATATCTATTTCATTGTTTCGTATTTTACTTAGTAGAAATTCTAAATGCATAATATCAAATTTATCATGAAGCAATTCCCTAATAGATTCTTGTACAATTGGAGTGTTGCTGTATTTTTCATAAATAAATCTTGCAGTTTTTTTGTTATAGATTATATTTTTTGCAATAACACCAAATTTTGTGGCCACACACCAAGTTTTCCAATTTAGATTATGCGTTCCAACCAATGAAGTTTTAATTATATTATAAATATTATTTTGTTCGTCAAATAATATATTCATTATAATTTTTTGAGAAATTATAGATTTAGACGAAATAACTATTCTATATGCATCAGAACTAGAATCTGTCAAAAATCCAGATAATGAAGAGACCATAGATGCGAGAAACGTTGCAAAAGTAGAATTTGTTTTAGTTCCAAAACATGTGTGTAACACTATAATGTTTTTGGTTGATTCTACTACTATTGTTTTGTCGTCAGGTATATCATATAGATTGTTGTTTTTAGATCTAAGTTTAAATATTTCTAAATTAGATTTCGATCTAAGTTTAGCAACATTTTTTGAGATTTAATAATCGATTGGAATGGTTTCGCCTTCCCAATACGGCACAGTCATTCCCTTAGAATTAAATTGTTCGACGTTTATTTTAGAATCATCTTCATCTATATTTATTATACGCCATTGTGTACCTCGTAACACGAAAATATTTCCATAATCACACGCATTAGCAACAAATCTCTGATCTAGAGTGCCGATTATTTTTTTATTAATTATATCAAATACTTTGAATTTAATGACATCAAAAATTGTAGAAAGGTTGTCAAAATAATATTTGAATGACCTAAAGTTTTTACGAATGAGTTTGTGGTTGTAATTAATTAGTTTGTGATAATTTAATAAATTGATTATTTCATGGAAATTATCTTTGGTGATCGTTCTAAATGGATATGCTCTAACAAGAATATCAAACGCATCATACTCTGATATTTCGTCTAATTGTATAGCTAATCCAACAATATTATGTGCTAGTACATCTAATGCATTGACATGTATTCTTTGTTTTTCTAATGATTTGGATTGTATTGAATTTACTATAGCTTGTGACTCGAATTCATCATCCACGTTATTAATAACAATCAAACCTTTAGCTGTTGAACCAAATCCATGTCTGCTCCTTCCTATTCTTTGGATTAGTTTTAATACTTGTCTTGGAGATCCGTAATGAATTACTAATTCGACTGATGGTATATCTATTCCTAATTCCATTGACGAAGTACATACTACAATATTTGTTTTGTTTTCTCGTAATGCATATTCAGTTTCTTCTCTAATTACATGTGATAAAGAGCCGTGATGTAATTCTATATTAAATTTTGATTGTTCTTTAAGTACAGAAGTAAGAAGTTCAGCTTCGGCTCTTGTATTTGTGAATAAAAGTACTGGTGTATTTAGGTGTATTTTTGTTAAATGATTAATTATAAAGTGTGCGGAGTCATTGATGGTACCTTCTACGTATTTAATTTGGATATCATATAATC
This sequence comes from Nitrosopumilaceae archaeon, assembly GCA_020027255.1. Lineage (GTDB taxonomy): Archaea > Thermoproteota > Nitrososphaeria > Nitrososphaerales > Nitrosopumilaceae > WTHC01. The sequence goes on from JAHRAP010000024.1 coordinate 5,154, forward strand.
GCTGTAGTCTATCTATCACAACAAGAAATTTTCTTTTGGCGCCAGTTAAAAATTTTGCAGATTCTGTGATGTTTTTTATTGTAGCTGATAATCCTATTCTAGTTATATTAGATTGTGAGTTTATGTGTAATCTTTCTAATGCTAATGAAAGCTGCGCACCACGTTTGCTATTTAATAGTTCGTGCAGCTCGTCAATAACGATCCATTCTAATTCTGATAATGCAGATAACATCTTTTTTTGTATTAAAAGAGCAGTTAAAGTTTCTGGAGTTGTGATTAAAATATCAGGAGGGTTATTAGAGATGTTTGTTCTAACAGATCTAGGAGTATCTCCATGTCTAATATTTATCGACAAATTATACGTATTCGCATATTTAGTTATCCTATTAAATACATCACGATTTAATGATTTTAGAGGTGTGATATATAATATTTTGATTTTGCCAGTTTTTTTAGATTTAGAGAGATGGTAAAAAATTGGTATTATTGCAGATTCTGTTTTCCCAGAACCAGTAGGCGCGATGATTAATGTATCTTTTTTCTGAAATACAGGTATTAATGCTTTTGTTTGTATTTTGGTAAGATTGCGGAATCCCAGCATATGAAAATGTGAAGATATGACTGAATATATAGAATTCATCATTCATTATTAGGTCAGCATTTGATATAAAATCTATTTTTATTTATCTAAGATGCCATTTGGTGTAATTTGGTAAGAAAAAGATTGAGATAGCCATGGAGTAGTCAATACGCCGTAATAAGTTTGATGTTTTTTGTGTAGATGTATTTTGACATGTGTAAATATATCAATGATATTTTTCAAATGTTCATGTTCCATTTTGTGTACTTGAGAAATACTATTTGTAACGATGATTGGAGTTTTATGTCGTATTGCAGTTAAAGATAAAATATGCATATACTTCATGAATGAAATATTTTTTTCGTTAAATTTATTTCTGTATTCAAAAGAAAATAAATCTGTAACATTATCTATTACTAATAGCAAGACATTATTCAAAGATATGTTTTTAATACAATGTATTTGTTCTGCAGTATTAATTATACGATTGATCTTTACTCGATCTAGTAAGCTAATATCAATTTCATTCGTCTTCATAATTTCGGCCATTTTTTCAGGTCTAAATTTACCTGTAGTATCATGATAAGTTATTTGTCCGCATTTATTCTTCAATAAATTTACTGAGATTTGCATAGACAGTTGTGTTTTTCCGGTTCCTCGAGCTCCAAATATATCAATTATCAAGCCTTGATTAATAGAAGCTAAAAATATATCTAGTTTTTTAATTCCAGTGTTCATTTATACTATTGAAAATATAAAATACCATTGGATTTATATACACTATGCAAGGAAGGCTTTTATTCTTTAAAAACGATGCATGACAAGTGAATGATTATTGTCACAACAAAATTCAAAAAGACCACTAACAGCACTTCAAAAGCATACAAAAAAGAAAGTTACGATTAGACTGAAAAGTGAAATAGAATACAAAGGCAAAATGAGTAATGTAGATTCATATATGAATTTGATTATGACAGATGCAGAAGAACTTCATGAAGGCAAAGTTGTAGCAAATTATGGAAGGGTGATCGTAAGAGGTAATAATGTACTATTCATTAAATTAGAAAATGAACTATAATTATGGTTCTAGAGATTTCCTTTTTACGTCAGAATCTGTAACTGAAGGGCATCCAGATAAAATTTGTGATCAAATATCCGATGCAATTCTAGACGAGTATATAAAATTGGATCCAAATTGCAGAGTAGCTGTAGAAACTATGGTAACTAGTTGTTTAGTAATAGTTGTTGGAGAAATATCTTCTACTGCTAAAGTTACAAATCAACGAATAAAAGATATAATAAGAAAAACTATTTGTGGCATAGGGTATAACAATCCTGATTTAAAATTTGATTCTGATTCATGTGAGATAATATTAAGACTGCATGCGCAGAGCCCGAATATAGATTTGGGAGTTACGCCAACTTCAGGAAAAGAACAAGGTGCAGGAGATCAAGGTATCATGTTTGGGTATGCTACAAATGAAACTGAAGAGTTTATGCCTATGCCAATCACACTAGCACATAAATTGACACAACGATTGTCCGAGGTTAGAAAACTAAAAGAAATACCATGGATGAGGCCAGATGGTAAATCTCAAGTATCGATAGAATATAAAAATGACAAACCAATAAAAATAACAGACATAGTGATTTCAGCACAACATGATCCTGCAATTTCAAATGATGAGATAAAATATACTATAATAAAAAAAGTCATACGTCCAGTATGTATGGATCTGTGGAGAGATGATATTAAAATATTAATTAACCCTACAGGCAGATTTGAAGTAGGAGGGCCGCATAGTGATGCAGGTGTGACTGGCAGAAAAATTATTGTGGATACTTATGGAGGTCAAGGGAGACATGGAGGAGGATCTTTTTCAGGAAAAGATCCGTCTAAAGTAGATAGATCTGCTTCGTATATGTGCAGATACATAGCCAAAAATATAGTTGCTTCAGGCTTATCTGATAAATGTGAATTGCAAGTAGCCTACGCAATAGGTATACCAGAACCTATATCATTAATGGTAAATACTTTTGGCACTGGTAAAACTACAGATCAAAATATAGAAATGCTAGTAAAAAAACATTTTGATTTACGGCCAGCATCAATAATATCCAAATTGATGTTAAAAAGACCAATATATAAAAAAACTGCGTCATATGGTCACTTTGGAAGAAATGAACCTGAATTTACATGGGAGTTAATAGACAAAGCTGAAATATTAAAAAATTACATCTCTAGTTAACGCATATTTTAGTTTTTACTTTAATACCTGAGAATTTTTGAATTTTTTCACAATTTACTATAAAGCTTCAAATAATATATTCAGATCGTTAACACAATGCATACTAATAAAATTTCTAAAAGTATTAAAATATTCATGTTTTAGATCTGTGAATTGGATTTTTCGTTTTATTTTTTTAGCTTGTTTGAACATGTTAATAAATTCTAGAAAACAATGTCTCAGGACCTACCAAATCAAATATGCCATTATTAAAAAGAGGATTTACAAAAGAATTAAAAATAATTTCTAGTGCATCATTGATAAATATTTGTTGTGTTAGATAATCACCAGATCTTAGAATACAGAAATTATTATGAAGTGCCACATGATTTATTATTTTAGTAGATAATGGATCATTGTTTCCAATTATATACGATGATCTAAATATAGTAAATCCAAACCAGATTTTATAATCTCAAGTTCGGCACGATATTTAGAAATAAAATAAGTTTGCGCAGAAGTACTTAGTTCACTACACGAATAATTTTTTGGGTGTTAGAGTTTTTACATATTTTGATAATTTGTTTTGTCAAATCATTATTAACACCATAATGATCTGTATGAACTGTTTGTTTTCAAAATCCTATCAAATGTACTAGAACATCACCAATTTTGAAGGTTATCTGGTATCTGGTTATTTAAATTAAAAATACGTATTTTGTTTTCATGATCATAAGATTTAAAATCTCTCCTCGAAATACTAACAAAGTCAATTTTCCTAAAATGTAGCCTACGAAGATTTTTTGCTACATATCCATTTGCACCAAATATAGCCATTTTGGTATTTTGATTACGCATTATTAACATACATTTAATTTTAAACTAACTATAAAACAACCGTTGGAGTTAGCCAAATGCTACGAAATATTAGGATTGCATGCCAATGCAACGTTAGAAGAAATAAAATCAGCATATCGAAATTTATCTTTGAAATATCACCCAGACAAAAACCAAAACAACATGAATGAAAAATTTAAACAAATAATCGAAGCTTATAATATCTTAAAAACATATGAAAATAATAAACCGCATAAAATTAATTCTACAAAAATTAGATTTTATATGAATAAAAACAACTCAACCAAATTAAAAATGAATTACAATAAAAACGGAGCTCACAAAAATAACATCAATAGTACAGATGATATAGAAGAAAAATTATCGCATAAAATAACGCATTTGTTACTTTATGGAGGTTTGGCTGTAATTTCCATTTGGATTATTATTTCCGAAATTGTCAAATAAAGAAGCACGAAAATAAACATATGATTAAAAAGTTGAAAACTGGTTTTACTACTGGTACTTGTGCAACTGCATCATCTAAAGCTGCATTATTATCTATTATAAATCAACAAGAAATTAAATCAATAGAAGTTAGATTGCCCAATAAAAATATGATGAAAATCAAGATACATACATGTGTGTTCCAAAAAAATCGTTCCAGATGTTCTGTGATAAAAGACGGAGGCGACGATCCAGATGTAACTCATGGTGCTGAAATTATTACAGATTTGTATTTAACAGATCATGTTAATAAGATTGAAATTGATGGGGGTAAAGGCGTAGGAATAGTTACAAAACCAGGACTAGGTTTAGAAATAGGCAAAGCCGCCATAAATCCTACACCAACAAAAATGATAATTGACAATATTAGAGAAACATTTGAAGAAACACTGCGAAATCATGGAGTTAAAATAATAGTATCAGTAACAAATGGCGATAAAATAGCTTTACATACAGATAATCCAAGATTAGGTATAATAAATGGAATATCTATTCTTGGCACTAGTGGAATAGTAGTTCCGTATTCTACTGCATCTTTTGCAGCATCAATAAGACAGAGTCTCGATGTATGCCTAGCAACAAACAACAAAAAAATTATTTTGTCAATAGGAAGTAGGAGCGAAAAATTTATTAAAAATATAATGAAATTGCCAGCACATTGTTTTATTCAGATGGGAGATTTTTCAGGATATACCATGTCACAATGTGCTCAAAAAAAAATTGAGACTGCACATATATCTGGTTTAATCGGTAAATTTGCCAAGATAGCAAATGGTATAAAACAAACACATGTCAAAGGATCTAAAGTAGATATAAATTTCCTTGCAAAATTAGCTAAAAAATGTAATCCCGATGAAGATACACTTAAATTGATTGAAGGTGCTAATACTACAAGACATGTTTATGATATAATTAAAGCCAAAAAATTAAACTGTTTTTTTAATGAGTTATGCATAGCTGTGTATAAACAAATGGAAAAACATTCAAAAATGAAGGTTTTGTTAGATGTGGTTTTGTTTGATTTTGATGGCAAAATTATAGGAAGATATCCTTAATAAAATAAATTTGGTATTATAACATGCCATTGAAAAAAATATCTGTTCTAGCAATAACAAAAAATGGGATTAATATAAGCGTGAGGATTTTGAGTGTATTTAGATTATGTAAAATTTATGCGCCAATCAAATTTTCAAATGGAGATAAAAAAATAATTTGGTATTCTAAATCCACATCTGATCAGATAAAAGAACTGTTCCACAACAATGATGCTGTGATTTGTTTATTTTCTTTAGGTGCAGTGATAAGATTAATAGCTCCGTACATCAAAAGTAAAAAAACAGACCCTGCAATAATATCAATAGACGACAAAGCTAAATTTGTAATTAGTGTGCTTTCAGGGCATATCGGAGGTGCAAATAACCTTACAGATCAACTTGCAAATAAGTTAGGTTCGACTTCCGTGATCACTACAGCATCTGAAGTAAATAAAACAATACCTATAGATATTTTAGGCAAAGAATTCAATTGGTGTGTTGAATCTAGATCATCAATCACAAAAATTAGTGCGTTTATGATAAATGATGAGAAAATAGGAGTGTATCAAGATGCCGGAGAAAAAAATTGGTGGGTTGGGGAACTCCCAAAAAATGTAAAAAAATATACAACATTACAAACATTAAAAGAATCAAGAAGCAGAGCTTTGATGATTATTTCAGACAGGATTATAAATGATGAATATATTTTAGATAATTCTGTCGTATATAGACCAAAGAGTTTAGTGATCGGTATAGGATTACATCAAAATACAACAATAAAGACAATACAAAACAATTTAATAAAATGTCTAGAAAAATTCAAGCTGAGCGAAAAATCTATTGCAAAATTCGCCACAATAAATAAACAATTCAATGTGAAAAGTTTAATAGAATTAAGCAAAGAAATGAGCGTGCCAATAGAATATTTTGAAAAAAATGAATTAGCAAAAATTAATGTTCCCAATCCATCAACAGTGGTCAACAAATTTGAAAGAACGTATAGTGTTGCAGAAGCTGCAGCTATATTAAGTTCACAAGGAGAATTAATAATAGAAAAACAAAAATTCCCTCCTGATCTCACTTTATCAATATCACGGATTAAAAATTGAATGTGGGTGTATTATTAATAGATAGAGGCAGTAAAGATACTGAAGTTAAACATGAATTAGATGCAATTTGTTCCAAGATACAAAACGATGCCAAATATATTTTTGTCAAATATTGCTTTTTAGAGGTAACAGAACCACGAATAGATAAAATGATGAATGAATGTCTTAAATTTCAGATAAATAAATTAATAGTAATTCCATATTTTTTATACTCTGGTACAAAAATAAAATTGGCAATAAACCGTATTATGAAATTTCACGGAAGAGCTAATATCAAATTAATTATATCAAAGCCTATGTTAATGCATGAATTGGTTGTTGAGTCTGTGAAAAATAGAATCTATGATGCGATGATAAAAAATAAAATTAAAACACAAAAACAAAGTGTGGATATCTTAATCATATGCCATGGAAGTAAAGATCCAAATTCACATTTATCGATCATGTATACAGTAAATAGATTAAAACCAGAATATAGAAATGTAAAATATTGTTTTTTAGAAATAGAAAATCCGAACATTGATGAGGGGATACATAGCTGTGTAAATGACAAACCAGATGTTTTGGTAATTGTATTTTATTTTTTGCATAATGGGGTACACGTAAAAAATGACATATATAAAGAATTAATGCCAGCGATTAGTAGATATAAGTTGAAAAAATTCATTGTTACAGAACATATAGGTAAGGATGACAAATTAATGAATTTAATAATAACTCGTTGCCGTGAGGTTGAAAATGCAAACTGATGTAGGGAAAAATATAGAATATAGAAGCATGAAAGTAATTGATAATGAAATTGGCGAGCATAGTTATAATGAATATGAATGGACTATAGTAAAGCGAGTAATACACACAACTGCAGATTTTGATTTTGCACATAATAATAAAATTATATTTCATGAAACAGCAATAGTAGATGGTATAAACGCACTGAAAAATGGATGTAAAATAATAGTTGATGTGAATGGTGTGTTAGGTGGACTGCACAAAAAGAATCTGCGAGATTTTAAAATTGATGTAATTTGTAATATTTCCAATGAAATAGTTAAAAACAAAGCGAAGAAATGCAATAAAACTATTTCACAAATGGCCATGAGAGAATCCACTAAATATATGGAAGGCAGCATAATTGCAGTAGGCAATGCACCAACAGCATTGTTAGAAGTAATTAAAATATGCAACGAACGAATGGTTACACCTGCATTAATAATTGGTATTCCGGTGGGGTTTATATCAGCATCTGAATCAAAAGAACAGTTAACAAAAAATTGTAGAATTCCATTTATAACAAATATAGGTCGCAAAGGAGGAAGTGCTTGTGCTGCTGCGATAATAAATGCATTATTTAAATTAATGTCAAATTAGTTATTTTTTTGAATATTTAAAACATTCATGCATAATGTTTTGTGTATGATATTTATTAAAATAAATATGCATGTAAGAAGCTAATGTGCGATAAGAAAGTAATCCATCTTCGTTATTTTTAATGCCAGCACCTAATGATAATTCATATGCAAATTTATAGTCTTGGCCAATATTATTAATTTCAGAGTAATGAAACTCGTGACCATTGATTTTACTCATAGATGTATTCGATAACATGCATGTAGATTTTATAACACCTTTTGTGTAATTCAGTTTCATTTTATTTGTCATTTTTACTTCAGTATCAAATAATCCCACCATAGAGTGTTTTTTATTTTTGTTTGAAATTGATTTTGATAGGTACATAAGTCCTCCACATTCAGCATAAATTGGCATACCATTTTCAGCAAATTTTTTGATTTCTTTTTTCATAGAGGTATTTTTAGCTAATGTTGCACTAAAAATTTCTGGGAAGCCACCTCCAATGTAAAGACCGTCACAATCAGGTAATGTTGAATCATGGATAGGGCTGAAATATTTTATTGTGGCACCAGATTTTTCTAACAAATTCAAATTATCATGATAATAAAAATTAAATGATTGATCTAATGCTACTGCAAGTTTTGCTTTGTTAATTTTATTTTTTTTAATACTTGATTTTATAGTCAGATTCATAGAATTCAATGCAATATCAATTATTTTGTCTATATCAAGTAAATTTGAAATTTGATTGGCCATTTCTTTAATTTGATTAATAGAAACAGATTTTTCTCTTATAGGTAATAATCCTAAATAACGAGAATCCATAGATAATTCTTTGTCAGAATAAATAGAACCTAAAATGGGCAGGTTCAATTTTTGTAAAGCTTCTTTACAAATATCTTCATGTTTTTTACTATGAAGTTTATTGAGTATGAATCCTACAATGTTAGAATTTTTTTGATATTTTACATATCCAAAAGCAATGGCCGCTATGGAACGTGCGATTTTACTAGCATCTAAAATTAGTATAACAGGAGTTTGTAACAAAGTGGAAATATGATATGTGTTAGCAAAATTAGAATTGCCATATGCGCCATCATAAAATCCCATGACTCCTTCGATAACAGAAATATCAGAAGATGAATTTGTTATGAAGCTGTTTAATACTCCGTTTTTCCCCATTAACCACATATCCAAATTTCTAGCTGTGTTATTTGATATCATAGATAGATAACTAGGATCAATATAATCTGGCCCTACTTTAAATGGCTGTATGGTATATCCTTTTTTTAACATACCTAAAATAATTCCTAATGAGATAGATGTTTTTCCTACATCACTTTTTGTGCCAGCAATTAAAACACGTGGAATTTTCAATGTACTATAATATTATTGCTAAATAATTTAATAAATATTAATTACAGTCATATGCAAAGTATGGAAAAAGGATTAGTTATAGTTTATACCGGGAACGGGAAAGGAAAAACAACTGCAGCTCTTGGACTAGCATTAAGATCCATAGGATACAAGCAGAAAGTATGTATGATACAATTCATCAAAGGTTCTTGGCATTATGGAGAGATGTATTCTGCAAATATTCTAAAACCAGAATTTGAATTAGTTGCTGCTGGAAAAGGTTTTGTAGGAATTATTGACGATGATAAACCTTTAACTGAACATAAAAAAATTGCGCAACAAGCTATCGATATATGCAGAAAAAAAATACAGTCAAACAAATACAATACAGTAATTTTAGATGAAATAAATTATGCAGTAAATATGAAATTGGTTAAATTAGATGATGTGATCAATATAATAAAATTAAAACCATATGAACAAAACTTGGTGCTCACAGGAAATCATGTTAAAAATAAAATAATTGATTTAGCAGATTTAGTAACAGAAATGAAAGAAATAAAACATCCTTTCAAACTTGGAATTAAGGCAAAAAAAGGAATAGATTTTTAATCATCCGTACTGAGATTACATTAAAGAGTAAAAATTATGTCTATTGAGATTTCAGAATTACCAGAAAAAGGAGAGATCATAATAGCTACAATCGTTAAAATTAATGATCATGGGGCATATGTGAGCATTGACGAATATAATAAAATACAGGGTTTTTTGCATATATCTGAAATAGCTCCAGGCTGGATAAGATCTGTCAGTAAATACGTAAAAGTAGGAGAGAAGAAAGTGTTGTTAGTAAAACATGTAAACGAAAAAAGTAAGGATATAGATCTGTCACTAAAACAAGTATCAAATGATCAAAAGAAAAAAAAATTGATATATGCAAAAAAATACGAGAAAGGCAAAAAGATAGTTCAGACTATACAAGAAAAAGCACATATGTCAAACGTAGAAATTGAAAAATTTGAAGAAGGATTATATTCAAAATATGATTCTGCGTACGATGCATTTATTGATGTTGCATCCAAAGGGCCAGAAGTTATTTCAGATTTGAAGCTTGCAGAAAATGTTCGAGATGTAATAAAAGAAACATGCTCGAAAATAAAACTCCCAGTAGTAGAAATCAGAGGCATCTTAGAGATTTCAAATAAAAGATTCAACGGGGTAGATATAATCAAAAAGATTTTGTCTACAATAATTAAGAGTAATAAAGGTAGTGTAAAAATTACTTATATTGGAGCTCCGAAGTATAGATTAAGTATAATAAAATCTGATTTTAAAACTGCTGAAAAAACACTCAAACCAATACTAGCAGATATTAAAAAGCAAGTGGAAAAAAAAGGGCGTTTTAATTTTATGCGCGAGTATTCCAAAAAAACCAGAGAGTCATAATTGCGAAGACAACTTAGAAGATGTAATAATTGCAAAGTGTATACGATGAAAAGTTATTGTCCTAATTGTGATACAAAATCAATTTCAGTACATCCTGCAAAATTTTCGTTGGATGACAAATATTTAAAACAGCGCACAAAAGACAAGTATAACTAATTATTCTTTAGTTAAAATTTTAACTTCGCAGAGTTTTGTCATTTTTTTAAGGTCATATGCATCAGACACGCTTCCAACTATAGTGCCATAATGCATTGGAATTACTATTTTTGGTTTTATTTTCTCTATTGCTAAGACAGCTTCTTGTACAGTCATCACATAAGTTCCGCTTACGGGAATTAATAATATGTCAGTTTTAACATGATTCATCTCTGGTATGAGATCAGAATCGCCAGTGTGATACACCAACACATTTTTGATATTTATAATAAATCCTATTTTGTTATCACCTTTAGGATGAAACGGTTTTTGTGTGTCAGGGTTTATTTTGTCAATATTATAAGCGGGCATAGCTTTTATTTTAATATCACAGACTGTTATTTCGTCATATGGAATAATACTGATTATTTCTTTGTGCGGAATTGTGGATATTTGATCTACACATTCCGTCGGAGAAATTATTATAGATTTATTGTCTGCCACCATATGTAAATCATCAATGCTAAGATGATCAAAGTGGTTATGAGAAATTAAAATTATATCTGCTTGTATAGGTTTTTTTAATTTATATGGATCTATACAAATCTTTTTGTTTCCAAATATAGTAAATGTATCGTGGCCGTGCCAGTTTATTTCAATACCATTAAATTTAAACATGCTTCATAAACGCTACAATTAAAATTAAATTTTTCTATTCTATTATTATTTTGTCATTTGATAAAGACATTATTGACCCACCTATTTTTTTTATTCGTTTTTTTAATTTAACATCTAACGTCGCAGTTATCCCTCCATTACATTTAATATTTGAAAATATTATGTTGTCAACAAGATCTTTTTCTTGGCCTGTCATTTGTATCAATTTTAGTGTCTTAGCAAAAAGCAATGCTTGGATAGCAATTTTATGTTTTTTTACGTTATTGCTGAGTTTATTTAATTCCATGATCACTACATTCGGAACTATGAACTGAATGGGGCCTATTTCTGTTTCAAGATTATTAATATTTTTTATTCTTTTAGTGGCAATTTGTATTAAAAAGCTTGTATCACATATAACATCAACCAACTGTACCGGCCCCAATTAATCTCCATCTATCTGATATCCGTCTACTAATGGCAACGTTACTTGTATTGAATACACATACAGGTCTCGTAAATTCTATGTCTATGGTTTTATTATTAGATCTTAATACTTTAGAGAGTATTGGCGCAGTACCTATATTTAATCTCAAATATTCTCCAGATCTAATAGGAGATATTTTTGTATCCACAGTGTCTCCCACTGCTGAATCAAATAGATTAACATTAATTTTTACCTTCAATTTGTTTTCTGGAAGTGTCTCAGGTTTTCCTACTACAGAACCGATGAGAGAATCTCCTCGCGTTAATGACGGATCGAGTTTTGTTCCAATCGCTATTAGTCCACCAGGTTTAGCGATCGTAACATTACCAGCACTAGTTTGTAATGATGTTATTTCTGTATGTATTGGTTCATATGATTTATTTTTATCATTAAAAATTCCCGGTTTAATCTCTATTTCATCACCTATTTTTAAGACTCCTCTGGTTAAGCTTCCACCTATAATACCACCACGCATATCATCTATTTCTGTCCCAGGTTTATTCACATCAAAAGATCTTATAACATGCATAATCGAGCTTTCTGATTCGTTTCTGATTGGTGTTTTTATTGTAGATTCTATATAATATATTAAAGCATTTACGTTTAAATCTGATTGTGCAGAAATAGGTACTATTGGGCATGAAGCATTCAAATTAGTATTTTTGACGAAGTTTTTTATATCGTGATAATTTTTTATTGCGTCTTCATAATTGATTAAATCAACTTTGTTTTGTACTAACACTATTTGAGTAATTCCAAGTGTTTGTAACGCTAGCAAATGTTCTTTGGTTTGAGGTTTTGGTACTTTTTCATTTGCTGCAATTATCAACATAGCACCATCCATTATTGCAGATCCTGATAACATATTTGCCATTAAACTTTCATGGCCAGGGCTGTCTACAAAACTTACAACTCGAGAAAGTGTGTTAATTTCATGACAATTTGGACATTTGTTTTGTGTAGAATAACAAAATGGCGGCTTGCAGTTTTCACATTTATAAAACGCCGCGTCTGAATAGCCTACTCGTATTGTAATTCCTCTTTTTAACTCTTGGCTATGTACACTAGTCCAAACTCCTGTCAATGATTGGATCAATGTAGTTTTCCCATGGTCTACATGTCCAGCAGTACCTATGTTCACACATGGTTGAAAGCCATATTTTTTTATGTACCAATCTGGAAGAGTTTCTCGCCAATGCATTATTAAAAACTGAAGAACTGGGATATGTAACTTTATTGATTTTTGTTTGGTGTTTCTAATTGTCCGTCAAATTTACAATTAACTTGGTAGATTTCTTCTGAAATTATATTCCCACGTATAAGTTTACGTATGCGTTGTCCTTTTTTTGCATCACGTAAACCAATACCGCCAGAGAGCAACACATATTTTTTCGCAGTTCCGTCTACATCAACTCTCATTGGAATCCCAGATTTGTCACTGCCTCCAGTAATTTTTAGATCTCCATTTTGATTTATTATCGAGGCGTTTATTTGTGCGCCTACTTTTAATCCCAATAAACTATTGGTATTATTTTTTAAGTCTACTGATATTGATTT
>JAHRAP010000056.1 GCA_020027255.1 Nitrosopumilaceae archaeon
GTTGTCCAGAAATATTCTGGTTCATGTAGCGTATGAGATATGGAGTCCCAAATTCCTCCAGATATTTCTAAAAATGATCCACATACAACAATAAGTAAAATAATTTTTTGAATGTGTGATTCTATAATACATGTTGGCAAATTCAATATTTTGTCTGGTATTTTCAATTTCATAAAATATGTAATTGAATTATATATACACATTATGTTATAATTTTGATAATATTGAACCCTGGACTTGGAATCATAAAACACAAATTAGAAAAAGAGAAAGATGCAGTTTCTTTAGCAATTTCAATATCCATAAAAAAATATCAAACTACAAAAATTAACGTACTAGAAACTAAATATGATTATAATGGCGGAGAATGGTACATAGCTTTGGGAGTAATTAATAAAAAAATAATAGTTAGACTAAACTCTATGGACGGTAAGTTATTAGAAATTAGCGAGGTTTAGATTTGCTCTTAAATTCTACATTGGTCAAATTATTTTGTTGTATTACTATTAATCCACCGTCACGTAGTTGGTTTATTAATTGCAAGACTTCTTTTTCCACTTGAGCTCTTTGCAATCCAGTTTTTTGTGAGAATATGTCAACTAGTTCAGTTATTTTTCGTTGTCCATTACAAAGTTTCCAAAAATCAATGATCGATTGATTCACCATGAATCCTTGTTTATGTTCGTTTGATAGAACCAAAGATCCATCTTCTTGTTTTAATAGTTTACCAACACCTTGAGGCATTGCAGTGTCATAATTTATGGATATTGGTGTACCACTTAAAGACATATTTTTGAGTATTGATTTTCCTTCTTCTGACATTTTGTCAATAGACCATGGAGGATCCCACACAACATCAACTTTTACTTGATTAACCCCTGGCACTTTTTTGGCATATCTAGTAACATCTTGTATTAATGTTTCATGTAGCGGACATCCATGCATTGTCATTGTCATTTTTATTTTAACATCATTTTGATCTGAAACTGATACGTCGTATATTAGTCCCATATCAACTATGCTAATAGGGATCTCTGGATCCATGCATTGTTTTAATGATTTGGTAATTTGGTCAGCATTAACTATATTCATAAATCAAAAAGCCAGTTTAAATAATAAAAACTTTCTACTTCAGTCAAATAGTTTCTTAATAGATGCGTCATATGGTTGTATTATAATTCCTTTTTCAGTTATTATACCACTTATCAAATAAGGTGGAGTTATATCAAATGCTGGATTTATCACACCAATGTCGTCTGGTGCAGTTTTTTGATTTCCAATACTTGTTACTTCATTTGCATTACGTTGTTCAATTATTATATCGTCTGGTTTATTATTTAAATCAAATGTAGACAATGGAGCTGCTACATAAAATGGGATCTCATGATATTTGGCGAGTATGGCTAATTGATATGTGCCGATTTTGTTAAACACATGTCCAGTAGATAAAATTCTGTCTGCTCCTACTATCACTTTGTTTATCAATTTGTTTCCCATTACATATCCGGCAGCAGTATCTGGTATTACATCTACTTCAATTCCATCATGTTTCAACTCGAAAGCTGTGAGTCTAGATCCTTGTTGTATTGGTCTAGTTTCAGTAGCTATTACTTTAACTTTTTTGCCTAGATCTTTAGCTGAACGTATAACTCCAAGTGCAGTACCATAGGAAACAGTAGCTAATGCGCCAGCATTACAATGAGTCATAACAATTTCGTTATCATCAAGTAGTTCAGAACCATATTTACCAATTGCCATGTTGGTAGCAACATCGTCGTTAGCTAGTTTATTTGCAGTTCGAATAACAGATTTTTTTATATCATTAATAGTACAACATGTTTTTGCAGAATTCATTACTTTTTCTAATCCCCATGACAAGTTTACCGCTGTGGGTCTTGTCTCAAATAATGTTTTTTGGGCATTTTCTAAATCATGTATTAATTCATTAACGGTAGTAGCCTTACTTTCAAGAGCAGCTAACGATAACCCATATGCACCAGCTACGCATATAGCTGGCGCACCACGAATAACTAATTTTTTGATCGCATTTGCAACTTCTACATGTTTAGTACATTTTACAAATATCAGATTATTTGGTAATTTAGTTTGATCAATCATGATCACAGAATTATTTTTCCATTCAATAGTTTTAATGCTCAATTATGATCACATAGTATTGGTAGCAGTATAAGTCACGTTGGATATCAAAATAAAATCAAATGATATCAAACAGTAGATACCTGCTGTGTAATCAGATTTATAAGAATATTAGATGTTAAGGGCTTGTTGCGCATTATGAAACATTTGACTTTTAGCACACCCTGCAGCTAATTCATCGCCAGCTCCATGTCTCATCAATCCACGATAAAGGCCATCTTCTAATTTAACACCTTCTCTTTTTTCCCATTCTTCTACAGTAATTGAATATTTTTTTTGAATTCTGTCTCTATACCACTCAGGTATTACATTAAAAGCACAGAACGGTATTATTCGTAGATCAGGAGTTAAATAATGTATATCACATCTTTGTAGTCGTTCTAGATCTTCGTTGTATTTATCTTGAAAATGCATCATACCTAAGAATAATCCTTTAACATGCCAGGATCCTACAGAGTCAAATGTTCTTTTCATCAATATTTTACCGAACATCTTCGCTAAATCTAATCCAACAGGTTGTTTTTTCTTGTCTATAAAACTAGAAAGTTTTCTTACTACTTCAAGCATTGTAAAATATTTGTTTTTGCCAGAACGCATTTCTTCAGATTTATCTTCAAACAATTCTAACATTCCTTGTATATCACAGAATCTCGTTAGCGGAACACATTTTCTGGTATCTTCGTCTTCAAAGATATAGGTACCTGCACCACAAGCAAAATGTATTGATAATTCGTATTTAGGTTTTGATGAAAAGGCTTCTATAACATTTGTTAATGGCATACAGCTAGGCACTGGGAACCAATCATCAATTGTTACTTCTCCACCAGTTTGTTCTTCTATTCTTTGAATACAGTCAGATATTGTTATTCTATATTTTTCACGTTCTGTTTTACCCATTCTGCCAGTCAATGAAACAGGTTGGAAATTTACTGCGTGTACAACATCCATGTTTTTTTGCGCATATCGTATAATTCCACCAAGTTCATGATCATTAATTGATTTAATTACCGTCGGGACAAATACTACGGTAGTTCCAGTTTTTCTGCAGCTATCTAAAGTGTGTGGTATTTCCCAGTGATTCTTTGGGTTGGTACGAGGAGTCACACCATCAAAACTAAGATACAAATTATTACAACCTGCAAGTCTAACTTCTCTAGCAGCTTCTGGATCCATTGCATGTCGTATTCCATTAGTATTCATTTGGATATGATCTACGCCTTCTTCTTTCATTATTTTTATAATATCAGTGATATCTTCTCGTAACATTGGTTCTCCACCAGTTATTTGGATAGAGTTTCCAGGAATTGGTCGTTCAGCTCTTAATGTTTTCATCATAGATCTAACTTGATCATGAGATGGTTCATACATATAAGCACCTTCCAATCCTTTTTTAACATAAAAGAAGCAATACCAACATGTCAGATCACATCTGTTTGTTACTATCATGTTAGCCAATCCACTGTGCGAAAGATGATTAGAACATAAACCACAATTATTTGGACAGGAACACTTATCTATCATGACATTTGGTGCATGCGTGCCTTTTCCATCCATCCAATACGTACTAAATTTTTGATATAATTCATACGATCCGAAATAGAGTTCTTCGCACTCTCCATGAGAAGGACATGTTTTAGTCATATATACTTGGCCTTTTCTTTCAAATATTTCAGCATCTAATATCATATTACATTCTGGACATATGCTTTGAGTAAATCTTATAGTAGATTTTTTGCCTGTCTTTTTAATTGATTGATTAGCAATTTGAATTAATGCCATGTAACATGAAAAATATATCATAGTATTTAATAAATTTCATACTAGCCCCCGTGTTATTTAGTATACAAATATGAAATTTAAATAGATAAAAATATGAAATCTAATCAATGAACATTTCAGATAAAACACGCAAATCGTTAGAAAAAATAGGTTTCACAAGTTATGAGATTAGAACATATTCTGCGCTATTAAAAGAAAATGGGCGCACTGCATCAGATTTAAGTCAAAAATCAGGTGTGCCATATTCTAAAATATATGAAATTTTAGGCACATTAGAAGATAAAGAGTGGATAAGTTCTGATGATTCTAGACCCACAAAATATTTTGCAAAATCCCCTAACACAGGCTTAGAATACACTAAACAAAAATTTGAATTGGAATTTAAAGAAAATCAAAGCGTTATTTTGAATGAGCTAATACCGCTATATGAAAAAAGTGGTACCAGTGAAAAACCAGATATTTGGGTATTAACTGGAATAATGAATATTGGGATAAAGATTTTAGAAATGATGGAGTTATGTAAGAATGAAGTGATGATAGCACTTCCAGAAGCAGGAGAACATCTTGTAAAACAAGCTATACCAAAACTTAGATTGCTTCATGATAAAGGCGTTAAAATAACAATATTGATATCAGATAAAATGGATTTACAACACTTGAAGCCAATACTTCGAATTGCTGAGATTAAAATCAAAAAGGAATTGTTTGGAGGAGGGATTATTTGTGACAAAAGATATGTCATAATAGTATTTGGTAAAATTGGAGAGTCTGACGAATATGTAGCGATATGGGCAGACCATATAGGGTTAGCTGGATTTGCAAGAGAATATTTCGAATATTTATTAAAAGATTCGAATGAAATTAAATGATTATACCAAATGATTAAATTTTCTATGTGGGTGCTGCAGACAAAGAACATGTAGAGATGTATCTAAAAGCAATTTGGTATATCAAAGAGAAAAAAACTCCGGTAAAGGTTAGCACTATTGCCAAAATGCTAAATATTAAACAGTCTAGTGTTGTCCAAATGTTAAAAAAATTAAACAACAAAAAATT
>JAHRAP010000085.1 GCA_020027255.1 Nitrosopumilaceae archaeon
AAACAAATAATTAAAATCGGTTCAGAATCTATAGAATTTTTAATTGATACTGATAAAAAACAGAACCTCATGCATGGATTCGATAACATTTCATTGACAATGAAATATGATAAAGACATATCACACCACGAAAAAGTTTCTAAGATTCCATCAATTTTGTAATTGAAGAAACTAATTCTTTGTTATATGTAACCGTTGCTGGAGATTCTATATCTAACCATTGCTGATTTTCAATATTGAAAGAGCTTATGTTTTTATTTCGTACTAATTTTTGTAAAATGTCATATGATAAATTGATACTTTGCCCCACCAATTTATGTATTATATCTAAAATACCAGAATTCATGATGTAAATACCTAAACATTCTTCCAATTGTAATTCGATTACCGGCTTTTCTTTAAACTGTGTTATTATGTTGTTCTCCACCTGTGCAAAACCTGTTTTCTCTTGCCGTTTATTCCTAGTAGCTATACACACATAGCTGTTTTCATCAGCAAAACGCAGTTTCATTTTTTGAATATCTATAGCGCACAAGTTGTCAGCAAACCACAATAAAAACGGTTCAGATATTTGTTTTGTTGATATACAATCAAGATCCCCAGCCGTTCCTTTTTGGGAGTCTTGAACGAATGTTATATTTTTTTCATATTTGGTATTATGAAAATAATTATGTATTTGTCCTCCCAAACCTTTTAAATCTGTTATTATTATGATTTCGTCAATTAATTTAAAACGTGTTATGTGCCTGACAATATAATATATCATGGGTTTTCCATTACATGGAATCATAGCTTTAGGTATAAATCTAGTAAAAGGCAACCCTCGTAAACCACTACCTCCTGCTAAAATTATTGCCTTCAAATTTAACGATATGATTTTTGTTTACGTCTTCTAGCTCCTGGCCCGCCAAATTTCTTTGGTTCTTTACTGCGTGCGTCTCCGCTGATTAAGTATTTATCAAAGTTAGTTATTCTTTTTCTTAATTCTTCTCGAGACGATTTAGATAACGGATGATCTTTAGGATCTTTTTTTGATTTTGTTAAGCCTATAAGTGCTCTGGATATAACTGTCGCCACAGCTACAGCTTGACCCATAAAACCTCCACCGTTCACTCTTACTGATATATTTATTTTATTGCGTAAATCCCCGGAAATTTCTAGCGGTGATAACATTACTTCTCGAGCTATTTCGTGCTGGATCATTTCTATCGGTTTGTTATTTATTCTAATTTCCCCTACTCCTTTCGTAATGTATGCGTGTGCATTAGCAGTTTTTTTTGTTGCAAAATATAGTTCTTTTTTTGCCATATAATCACACTAACCTACATTCTTTCCCAGTTCAGACATGTTTGTATAATACATAGGCATCTTTGTAATTTTTGTTTTGTCTAATTTTATTTTTTGTGTTTTTTTAGTTTGTATTGGAGATCCAATATATGTACGTAATCTTTTGAAAGCATTTTTACCTGAAGCTTTATTCTTTGGTAACATCCCTCTTATCATTTTACGCATTATTGTGTCAGCTCTTCTTGGATGGAATGGACCGTGTTTAGGGTTTATTATGCTGGCAATTTTTAGATATTGTTTGTATTCTTTAATTATGGCATTTCTATTTCCACTTATCATTATTTTCTCGCAATTTATTATTGATACATTTTTTCCCATCAATAACAATTTTGCCACACGTGAACTTAACCTACCAGCTACTAAATCAGTTCCATCTACAACAACTGATTCTGGAATATTGTTATTAATTTCATTCAATTATCATAACACCTTGACCAGTAGGAAACTTATTTATCATATATGTAAAATCAACAACCTTTCCACCAGAATACACTATCTTGTTTACCGCTGTAAGTGAAATCCCAAAAGATGCTAGGATTATTTTATGTGACATCACTCCAGTACCAAGTACTTTACACGGACAAATTATCACATCGTGTTCTTTTGTTTGTTTATCTATTTTATTAATATTTATAACATTGTTTTTATATGACGATTTTACCAATTTTGCAAGCTTCAACCAGATTGGTGCATTATTATTTTTATGAGCAGCTCGTAACGCTTTGATCACTGGAAAAGTTACTTGATATGACATTTTAATAAACAACCATTTTATACATTATATGTATTTTATAACTCCATTTTATTAACAGTTTCTTTAAATTCTTGAAGCCTATTAAACAGTTCTTTTATTCCTTCACTGATTAATTGAATTGGTGTTAACGATCCAGTGCTTTCTACAGTTAATACATATTCATTTTCTTTATTTGTGTTAGTTAAAACTGACACATTGGACGAATTCCATTTTGCATGACTTGTACCACGTCCTAAACGTGCATATGCTTCTACTTTTAATCGTTGTCCTATCGCTAAATCTACGATTGGTACATTTTCAGATGTTGGTTTAACATCTTCATTTTCAGAAATAAGTTCGCTTGACATTATTGTTCTTGTTTTATTGTGATCTGTAGAATCAATCATGAGAATAACTCTACAGTTTGAACATCCTGATTCTTCATTATTACAATCACATTTTGAAGGTTCATTAAATCTTGAAATAGGTGTTTTTAAAGGTATTAAAGCTAATCTATGTGCTAATCCTTCGTCAGCCAAAACTGATGAGTTTTCAATTATATTCACGGTGTCTATGGCAAGTATAGGTATTCCATTCAAACAAATTCTTCTTAACGCATTCGCATATTGTAATGGTATATTACTCAACTTCACAGATATTGTATTTGTATCATGTTTAATAACCTCTAACGACAAAACATTAAAAAAAGGTAATTTCCAAATAAAAATCTAGCGAGAACATTCTATAAATAAATACCTGTTATTGTAACATTAATTATGAAAGACACTAAAATATCAGTCATTAGATATGTTTATAAAAACAATAAATTCGAAATTTTGGTTGATGCAAAAGCTGCATTCGAATATAAATATCAAAAAAATCAGAATTTTACTAACGTATTCGCCTCTGACGAAATATACTCTGATTCTAAAAAAGGAATTAGATTCACTGTCAGTAAATTACTATCTATTTTTAAAACAGAAAATCTTGACGAAATCAAAAAAACTATTTTAGAGAATGGTGAATTGAATTTAACTACAGACCAAAGACGTATGATGGCAGAACAAAAAAAGAAGCAAATCGTAGAATTTATTGCAAAAACATTTATCGATCCAAAATCCAATTTACCTCATCCTCCACTTAGAATAGAACAAGCTATTAATGACGCCAAAATTTCTATAGATTCAAACAAAAGTGTACAAGATCAAATTAAAACAATAACTGACAAAATACGTTTTACAATACCGCTAAAACCATCATTAAAAATCAAATTGCTAATAATGATAACAAATCAACATGCTGCTAGATCTTATTCTGTATTAAAAACTATAGGTAAATTAATTAGATGTGATTATCAAAATGATGGCTCGCTTAAAGCAATGGTTGAAATACAAGCTGCACTAAAACCAATAGTGATTGATAAATTGAATGCTATTACAAAAAATACTGTATCTGTAGAGGTGATAAAAGATGGAGAACGATAAAAGAGTATATGTTACACCTGGAGATGTAATTACAACAGGCCCATATCGTGCAGATCAAAACGTGATATGCCAAAATAACAAAATAATATCCACAGTGGTTGGAATATCTGAAATTTATGATAATAATGTAAAAGTAATACCATTATCTGGTATATATATGCCTAAAGTCAATGATCTTATAATCGGTAAAGTTATATCACACATATCACTTTCATGGGAATTAGATATAAATTCGTGTTACTCTGGATTCTTGCCTGCTCATGATGTGTTTGGAAGAGATTTTTCTGCACATAGTGACGAATTGTCATCCAGATTAAACATTGGTGATTTGGTTACTGCCAAAATAGCTAATTTTGATAAAAATCGTGATCCATTAATCACTATAGCTGATCGAGATCTTGGAAAAATTAATTCTGGCGAGCTGGTAGAAATATCTCCAAGCAAAGTTCCTCGTCTTATTGGAAAACGTGGAACTATGATACAAACAATAGAATCAGCTACACATGCATCAATAATAATAGGACAAAATGGATGGCTGATAGTTTCTTGTAAAAATCAAAAATTATTATCCAAAACTATAGATGCTATTAAAATGATCGAAACACAATCTCATGTAGCTGACTTGACTGACAAGGTTAAATCAAAATTAGAATCTGATGTAGGTGAATGATTTGGGCAATATGAAAACTGACATGCAATTATTAAATAATGATGGAATACGTTGTGATGGCAGAAAAATAGACGAATTGCGTAAAATTACAATCAAGGCAGGCATACTAAAGAATGCTAATGGTTCTGCATACATTGAATTTGGCAATAATAAAATTCTAGTTGGTGTATTTGGACCACGTGATGTTCACCCTAAACATCTATCTGACACAAATACTGGGATATTGCGATGTAGATACCACATGTCTCCTTTTTCAGTAACTGAAAGGAAAAATCCAGCTCCGTCAAGACGCGAAATAGAAATTTCAAAAGTTATCAAAGAAGCATTACAACCGTCTGTAATATTAAAAAAATTTCCTAGAACTGTTGTGGATGTGTTTGTTGAAGTTCTACAAGCTGATGGTGGATCTAGATGTGCTGCATTAAATGCAGCTTCTATAGCATTGGCAGATGCAGGAATTCCTATGAAAGACATGGTTTCAGCATGCGCAGCCGGTAAAATTGCAGATACTATTGTATTGGATGTAAATAATGAAGAAGATCAAGCTGGGCAAGCAGATATGCCTGTAGGATATATGCCTAATCTAGATAAAATTACCTTATTGCAGTTAGATGGAATTTTGACCACACAAGAATATGAAAAGTGTATAGATGTTGCAATACAAGGTTGCAAAATTGTATATGAAATACAAAAAAAAGCACTTATAGACAAATTTTTCAAATGTGATATTAAATGACGACCATAATTGATGATTTAAAAAAGAACAAAATCCTTGGGCTGTTGAAAAACGAAAAGAGAATTGATAGTAGAGGATTTCTAGAACCTAGGTCTATGACAATTGATATCGATGTGATACAAAAAGCTAATGGTTCAGCTCGCATTGAGTTGGGAAATACATCTGTAATTGCAGGTGTGAAAATACAACCTGATAAACCATTTCCTGATCTTGGGGACAAAGGCATTTTTATTTGTACAGCTGAAATACTTCCACTAGCTCACCCTGATATAGAACCTGGTCCTCCTGGAGAAGATGTTATAGAATTAGCTAGAGTAGTAGATAGGGGCATACGAGAAACTAGTATGTTAGATCTATCAAAACTAGTGCTAGAAAAAAATAAATCAGTAATAGGTATATTTGTAGATAATAGCATAACTAACTGTGACGGTAATTTATTTGATGCATGTTCGTATGCGTCTACAGCTGCCATACTCTCGTCTAATTTACCAACATGGAAATTGGAGAATGAGCAACCTGTGTTGGTAGAAGACCAAGAATCGATAATCCCTATTACCACAATCCCAGTATCTGTAACAATGGGAATACTAAATGATTACATAGTCGTAGATCCAAACGCAGATGAATGGGAGTGTATGGATGCTAGAATAACAATGATAACTAATTCTGATGGGAATATATGCGCACTACAAAAAGGTGGTTCTGGAAGCGTTACATACGATCAATTGAAAGAATGCAGTCAAATAGCAATATCAATAGGACCTAAAATAAGAAAAATTCTCAAACAATATCAAATTGATAATTAGAAAAACATATGGCTAAAAAATCATCATCATTAAAAGGACTTGGATGTAGATATGGAATCAAGCTACGTAAACAATATACTAAAACATATAAATTGTTGAAATCACGGCGCCTATGCCCTGAATGCAATTCAATTAAATTTAAACGAGAGGCAATAGGAATATGGTCGTGTAATAAATGTAAATTTAAAATTGCAGGTAATGCTTACGACATTAAATTTTAATGTGCAAATAATCTATGACGCACTTGATAAAACACATGCCATTTTTAATTCTGTTGATATAGATAATAAATACCACCCAGAACATGCAACCAAAACTAACATTACACTTGTTAATGATATTATGAATATCACTATCAATTCTTCACACATTCAACATGTACGCGCAAATCTAAATTCTATACTTCGCCTCATGCAAGCAAGTTTTGATTCTTTAGAATCGATAAAAATATATGAAAAATAATAACTATTCAAATGATGTCGTCAGGTAAACAAATTCCTCCATGGTTACAAGAACAAATAATGAAGTTACAACAATCACAACAAAACTTGCAATCCATAATGACACAAAAACAACAATTAGAATTGGAACAGATAGAATCTGATAAAGCTTTAGATGAAATAAAAAATACTAACAACGACGAAATTGTTTATAAATTTGCAGGTTCTATACTGATCAAATCTAATAAAAAAGATTTCGTCGTTAGAAATTAATTTGAAATGATAATTATATAGTAATTTTTTATCGCATCTAGATGCG
>JAHRAP010000090.1 GCA_020027255.1 Nitrosopumilaceae archaeon
TGTGATTTTTTTGGATACTGATACTGCACTAAAAAATAAGCCTGAATTATTTAAAAAATACTTTGGTAAAATAATACCACCCGAAGACAATAAATTTGCAGCTTTGAACAGTGCAGTATGGAGCGGTGGATCGTTCATTTACGTTCCTCCAAACGTTAAAGTAGATATGCCTCTGCAAGCTTATTTCAGAATAAATGCCAAAAACATAGGTCAATTTGAAAGAACATTAATTATTATTGATGAAGGTGCTGAATGTCATTACATAGAAGGATGCACAGCTCCTGTATATTCTTCAGAATCATTACATTCAGCTGTAGTTGAATTAGTTGCTCATAAAGATGCTAAGTTACGTTATACCACAATACAAAATTGGAGTAATGATGTGTATAATCTAGTAACAAAACGCGCTTATGCATATAATGGAGCTACCGTAGAATGGATTGATGGTAATATTGGAAGCAAGCTCACAATGAAATATCCTGGAGTATATCTATTAGGGGAAAAAGCTCACGGCGAAACACTTTCTATCGCATTTGCAGGGAATAATCAACACCAAGACACTGGAGCAAAAATGGTCCATTTGGCTCCTAACACTACATCTAAAATAACTTCCAAATCTGTTAGTAGAGGTAACGGAAGATCTACTTATCGTGGATTGTTGAATGTAGCTAAAGGTGCAACCAACGTAAAAGCATCAGTACGATGCGATGCGTTATTATTAGATGACACATCTAAAACTGATACATATCCATATATGGAAATAAATCAAGACGATGCCACTATTACACATGAGGCCACCGTTGGAAAAATAGGTGACGAACAAATATTTTATCTCATGAGTCGAGGATTTTCAGAAGAAGAAGCCTTAACACTTATCGTCAATGGATTTATGGAACCATTTACAAAGGAATTACCAATGGAATATGCAGTGGAATTAAATAGACTCATTAAATTGGAAATGGATGGCTCTGTAGGCTAAGTTGCTGTGTGCATATATGCAACATCTATCATTATCGAAATTAAATTCTGGATATGTGACAAACCTTTCATTATCTAAACACGAACCTAAATGGTTACAAGAATACAGACAAATGTCTATTGACGAATATGAAAAATCTCCACACGAAATGTCCCCATTATATAATAAATACACTGATGCTAACAAAATGAACCCTGACGCAATATGTTTATCTGCAGACTCTCAAACCCACATTCCAAATTTCATCAAAAATAGAATAGATGAACTTGATCACGAATTAAATATAATTCAAATAGGATCTAATATACATCAAATATGCATACCCGAAGAACTGAAATCTGCAGGGCTAGTAATATCTTCTATTCAAGATGCTATACAAAACCATGAATCTATTATACATAAGTCATTCCAAACAATAAGATCAAAACAAATAGATAAATATACCTCATTAAATAATGCCGCTTTTGATTCTGGTATATTTATTCACGTGCCTAAAAACATGAAAATCAATAAACCAATTCACATTATTTTTTGTCTTAACGAAAATTTATCGACAATATCTCGTAATCTAATTAATATGGAAGAAAATAGTGATATTAATATTGTGCAAGAAGTTTATGCTCCGAAATCGCTGACCCAAAATGCATACATTGAATTATTTGATTCGTATGTGTCTCAAAATAGCAAATTAAATTTAACTTCATTGCAAATCATGAATCAAAGTGCAGTTAACTTTTCTACACGCCACACAAATATTGAGCAAGACGGAAATGCTAATTGGTATATGGGATTATTTGGTGCTATGTTATCTAGATATAAAATAAATCATCATCTAGTTGGAATTGGTGCTACAATAAATGATTATGAAGTAATTTTTGGAAACAATAATCAATCATTTGATATTTCATCTAATGTTTATCATGACAAACCATCTACTAACGCTAAAATCATTGAAAAATCCATTTTAAAAGATAGATCTAAATCTCTGTTTAAAGGTATGATTAGAATAAATAAAAACGCACATAAATCCCAATCATTTCTATCTGGACGTTCTATACTGTTAAGTAAAGATGCAAAATCTGATTCTATACCTAGTTTAGAAATATTGACTAATGATGTTAAAGCAACTCATTCAGCATCTGTATCCCAAATCGATGACGAACTAATATTCTATCTTAGATCTAGATGTTTAAACAAGATAGATGCAGAACGAATAATCATCGAAGGATTTTTAGAACCTATGTCTAGATCTATGTCATACCAAATTAGAGCATGGATTGCATACTTAATTGAATCCAAATGGCAAAACATAGATCTAACAATAAATACTAACGAACAACTAAAAAAATTGGTTGAAATAGAGGAAACTAGATATAATGAAAAAGAAACTGAAATTGATAGACATTATAAATATAGATAAATCTAAAGATATATAATGAATAATTGGATCAAAGCATGTAGCACACACGAAATAGAAACGAAAAAATTATTACGGCTAGATTGTCATGATAAAAAACTACTTATCGTAAGCCAAAATAACACTATTTATGCCACAGACTCAGTTTGTACTCATGCTGACGCTGATCTATCTACTGGAATTCTTAATTCAGAAGGCATAAGATGTCCTCTCCATTTGTCTGTTTTTAATCTTGATAGTGGCATGCCGCAAAACCCTCCAGCAGAAACAAAGTTACAAACATATAATGTTAAAATAGAACATAATGTAGTTTATGTAGATATCGAAAATTGAAAACACAAACTACATCCATTGA
>JAHRAP010000038.1 GCA_020027255.1 Nitrosopumilaceae archaeon
GATGACAGAGTTAATAAAATATTATCAAAAATATTATCTAGTGTTTCAAAATTTGAAATAGAAGACATGAGGCAAAATTTGCATGACAAGATTAAAGGATCTTCGCTATACTTAAGATTAGGAAAACAAGATTTGGTAAATGGAGCTATAACTATTGACGAAAAAAATTCCATCAAAGTAATAATAAATAATTCTCAGTATATGAAAGATGCAGAAAAATCATTTGCGAACAAAATCAATGAGATAATTAATTAGAATATAATAAAAACATTAAGGAATAATGGGATGATGAAAGTAAGCCGCTCCAGTCTGAATAAAGATGATGACAAACATCTCTGACCAGGTAACTCTAATGAAATTACTTTTAAATGAAATGACCCATTAATAAAAATATGGATTACGATGTAATTGTTGCCGGCGGCGGGCTTGCTGGGATGATTGCAGCTCAATCTGCTTCATATTATTCTAATCAACGTTTATCTATCTTAATAGTTGACAGAAATCAGCAGCTTTCTGTTGGCAAAAAGACGATCAATGGTTGGGTTTGCGGAGATGCCGTAAGCAAAGAGGCAGTTGATTTTATGGAAGGGAGAATCAAGGTGTCATGGAATAAACCAGAAATTGAACATCGTGTGAAAGGAGTGATAGCACTATCTCCAGATAAAGAAACTTCAATTAAATTTGACGGTGCCGGATATATGCTAAACAGAAAACAATTACCGCAGACACAATATGAATACTCGAAAAAACACGGAATAAATTTTAATTTTGGTATAAATTTAACAGATCTTCTATATGAAGATCAACAAGTTATTGGCGTATGCGGATATGACACTAAATCCAGATCTATATATAAGAAAACTGCAAACGTAGTCATTGATGCAACTGGAGTGACATCACCGTTAAGAAATGGTATAAAAAATACAGACAAAATGGAAAAGAAAATCAATAAAAATGATATTGAATCTACTGGAAGACATATAATGTATTTCGATAAAGGAGAAAAGGATTTACGTGAATTTGATTCAGAATATTGTTTAATACATTTAGATCAAGACATTGCGCCTGGCGGATATGCGTGGGTATTTCCAAAAGGAGAAAACAAAGTTAATATCGGTTTGGGCGTTGAAAAATCATTTTTAGAAATGAGAAATAAAAGACTTCATAAACATGATAATTTGGCCAGTTTGATTAATCAATATGTCAAACGTAATAAATCAATAAAAAATCCACGGTTATCAGAATCTCCAAGCGATAGATCTAATGCGACAGGAACATGGCAAGTTTCAGTAAGACGTCAAAATGATTGTATGGTATCAAATGGGTTTATAATAATTGGAGATTCTGCATGGATGCCAAAGCCATTAGATGCCGGGGGAATAGGTCCAGCAATAATTGCAGGAACGATAATAGGAAAAAATATAGTAGAAGCCATAGAATCTAGAGATACTACAGAGAAAGGATTATGGAGATATAATGCAGATTTCATCAAGGAGTACGGATATAAAACTGCAGGCTTAGAAATATTTAGACGTTTATTACAGACATTAACTAATGAACAAATAAGCTACGGCATGAAAAATTTCTTGGGAAGTTCTGACATAGAAGCTATAAGCAATGGAAAACATCCAGATTTTAGTGTTTTGCAGAAAATTAATGTCATCATCAAAGGAGTTTTAAATAAACGATTGATTAATGGATTAAGGTTTACAGCGAAACAAAATAAGTGGCTAACAGATCATTATAATAATTACCCTACAGTACCGGACGAATTTTACGAGTGGAAAAAACAGCTACACAAAAAACTTGATGAGTCTTACATGACGATATCAAAATACTAAAAACAATGTCTGCGATAAATAACTCTGAGCTAGTCGAACATGTAGAATATATAGATTGGAATAATTCTATGACATTGTTAAAAAAAGCATATGATGCCAAATTATTTGTTTTAATAATAGGCCCTAAAGGAACTGGTAAAACTACATTGGTAAGAAAATTCGCCCCTATAATACATAGGAAATTAGATTCAATAAATTTTAGCTTGAGAACGAGAGAAAGTCATTTGATAGGATCTAAGACATTAATAGATGGATCAGTAAGTTTCATCGATGGCATATTAGTACGTTCAATGAAAAATGGAAGTATGTTGTATTTAGATGAAATAAATTCCGCAGAAGCTGATGTATTATTAAGATTAGATGAAGCTTTAGACGATAGAAGACAAATAGTCTTAAAAGAATCCACAGGAGAGACAATTAAATCTCATGATAATTGGTTTGTGATGGCTACTATAAATCCATTAACGCATATCGGTACTAAAGAACTGCCACCTCAATTAATTAGTAGATTTCCAGTCAGAATTAAATTAGATTATCCACCAGAGGACATAGAACTAAAGATAATACAAAAATATTTAACAGAAAACCATGACGAAGATGTGAAGCAAGGGATAAAATTAGCAAATACTTTACGGCAAGCTGCATCAGTAGAAGAATTATATTATGCACCTAGTTTAAGGGAAACAATAGCTTATGGTAAAATGTTAGACTCGGGTATTGATAAAAAAGAAGCTGCGTATTTAATTTTTGGTAATGTATACACACAATGGGGTAACATAGAATACCAAAAAGTCAATGATATAATAACATCTATGTTTTAACATAGTTAAATTTGGCATATTTAAAAAATGAAGCATTAATAGATATAGCCACATTTCTTGCTAAAAGATGGTCTGAGAATATAAATACATCAGTAGAATTTTCTGACAAAAATATAGTAATAACGAAAATTAACACAAATAAAATAATTTTGCCAACAATAACAAAATACGCAGGAAATGATTTTCAAAAATATAGGCAGTTTAGAACTATGTTGTGGTACTGTGCTATGCGTTTACGATTTTGCGAAAAAATATTGAGTGATGATCATGCATTTGGTTTCATACTAAATACTATAGAAACTAGACGGATTGAGATTCTAGGTAGAAGAATTTGGAATGGGATGGATGATGAATTGGTATTCAATTATGCATACATTTGGAATTATCGTCCGATTCTGAATAATGTTTATAACAAAGTTAGAATTGTAGAAGCATTTCACCAATACTTTATAATTGGAGATGTTAAAGGAGAAATGAGCTCAAGCCATTTCCAAAAGATCATAGACGCTACTAAATATTCTAATAAAATATTAGAAGAAGCTATAAACAATAATTATGGCACCAAGTGGTTAGAAAAAAAAATTCCAGACATAATTAAAATTTTAGATATAGATTCACTTCTCACCATACCAATTCAAGTAAAAAACCGCAATAATAATCTGATTACTGATAACCATATACTACAAACTATAATCAAAATATCTAACAAAAAACAATATTCTGAAAACTATAACGAAAAAATATTCAAAGGTAGAAGAATATCTGAAGAATACAAAAATATTATTGAAGAAAATATCAAAAATGAAAATAAAAAAATATACGCAAATGAAATAGGTATAAAAATACCTTCGGTAGATGACGAAGACGAAACATCTATTCGAGATGTAGATCTGATCAATAGATTAAAAATAAAATTTAAAAAATTGAAAATAAATTTGAAAGAGGAATTTGCAAATGTTGGAGATGAATTTGATTTTGATTCTTATCTTGATAAACATAAACCATTTTTTCTGGACAATATAACATCGATAAAAACAAAAATCATGATATTATTAGATCACTCTTCAAGTATTGCAAAAAATAGATTAGAGTATAAGAAGGCCACATTAGCATTATGCGAAGTATTATCATATTTACGTATTAGATTTTCGATTTATGCATTTAACACAACAAACAAAGAGATCACGTGTTGGTTAATCAAATCTGATGATTCAAAGTGGGATGATGTTTCAGCAAGGAGGCTATCAAAAATAGAAGCCAATGGAGGTACTCCACTAGCTGAAGTATATACAAAAATGAAATCAATGTTATATTTAAAAAAGCCAGATATTTTTTTAACATTAACTGATGGGGAACCAACAGATCCAGATGCAGTTAGAAATGCGATACGTTCTTTTAAATTGTCAAATATTAGAATGGCAGCAATAGGATTAGGTTATAATACATTACATGTCATAACAATAGCTAATAATTTGAAAATGTTAGGTTATGAGAAGATATTAGCTGTGAGTAAAGTAAACGACATAACAGATAAGATATTGAATATATTAGATAAGAAATAATTAATGTGAAAATCTAAGAGATGTAGACATGAATAGCTATGGAATTATAGAAAAAGACATCGATAAAAATGATAAGACTAGATTAATTTTCGATCTCAGAAAAAAATATGAATATGATAATGGGCATATAGAAGGATCATCAAATATAATTCCAGATATAAAAATACTAAATAAAATTCCCAAAAGATGTAGTATATTATTTGTAGACCGATGAAAGCGTATCAAGAAAAATAGCTGCTGCTATGAAGAAATGAGTACACAATACACATTTTTTAATCGGCGGTATATCGAAATGGAGAAATGGGTTAGTAAAAAATATTCTAAATAATTCTATTACTAAGAATGATTTATTGAAATTAATGAAGTGAGAAGACGATTTTTTTGTATTAGATGTTAGAGAACCACATGGATTTATCAGTTCTAAAATTTCCAAATCTTCCAACATGCCTTTATCAAAATTATTTGATTATCTAGATAAAATTCAGAGAAATAAAAAAAAATAATAACAATTTGTAGCCGTGGAAATCGATCGAATATAGCTTCTGCTATACTTGCAAAATTCAATATAAAATCTTCGTCTTTAATTGGCGGAATATCAGAATGGAATAAAATTTTAAATTATGAAGAAATAGAAAATGCAAATAGCATACAGATAATCATAATGGCAAAAGTTAGCAAAGGACGTTTATCATGTATAGTTTGTTCTAACAAAGAAGCCATAATTATTGATCCTTTTTATCTACTCTCACATTACATAGATTTGATAACAACACAAAAATTGAAAATTACTAATTTGTTAGATACTCATCAACATGCAGATCATATTTCGGCAGAGAGAGAATTAGCACATGTTACTAATTCTAAATTATGCATTAGTCGATATGGGAAATATAGTTTTGATGCAAACTACATTGATGACAGAAGTATACCCAATATAGATAAAAAAGAAATATCAATAATTTATACTCCAGGTCATAGCATTGGAAGTTTATGTGTAATAGACATGTTTGTTGGAGATACATTATCATTTGGATGAGTGGAAAGACCTGATCTTCATGAAGATTCAAGTATATTAGCAGATAAATTACATCATACATTACACAGTAAGATTCTAACTTTACCAGATC
>JAHRAP010000058.1 GCA_020027255.1 Nitrosopumilaceae archaeon
ACAATATTAAAATAAATTTCGGCATAGTACGTGGTTTGGATTATTATTCTGGAATTATTTTTGAAGCATTTGTGGATAATTCAAATATTGCATTGATTGGTGGTGGAAGATATGATATGCTACTCAAATCATTTGGAAGAACAGACTTGACTGCAATTGGAGTTGCTGGTGGAATTGAGCGTATAATAACACTATTAGACAAACAAAATAAGTTATACTCAAATGCTCCATCTCGAATCCTAATAGTTTCTGTAAATAATGAAATACGCAAGCATGCACTAGTATTGGCTTCTCAACTCAGACGAAACAAAATTCCTGTGGATGTATCAAAACCACAATCTTTTAAAAAACAATTGGATCGTTTTGTAAATTATAAACTCATGATCGTGATGGCGCCACAAGAATTTACTTCTGGATTTGTTATAGTCAAGGATAAAATGAACAATGAATCCAAGATACCCATCTCTAATATATCTTCACATCTTAAAATGATTTTATCTTACAAATGATCTATTTAGAGTAATTATTTCTGCTCCATTCGTTAATTGACCTACAATAATTGATTTATTATTAATTAACATTCCTGAAGATATGAATTTAACTCCATTGTTTATTGTAGCATGTTCTATATTTACCTTTAATATTTCTGAAACAGTTTCGATATCTTTTTCGCTTGCATCTGGATGGATTACCCCGCCATACGAATTAGTAGCAATTATCGCTCCTACTTGATGATAATCAGCAATTTTCATCTGTACCATTTCTACTCCCATTGCATCTTGAATATATTTTACTTCTTGTTTAGGAATTAATGGTGATACCACGCCACCATTATCATTAGCCGAAATTATATTTCCTAACGCTGTATATTTACTATCCAATACTTGAACATTCAAGCTTGTATTCTTCTTGAAATAATTAATTTCATCTTCCAAACAAGTTTTTGGTAATAACATGCCATAATTATTAACAACCATTAAAATTCCTACCAATCTTGTATTAGCTATCGATGCAAAAATATACTTATTTTTCATATACGCTGATAATTTTTTAGCTTTAGTTTTCGCAAATCCATTAGGCACAAAAACAAAATCGTCATTTGCATTTATGTATACTCCTACATTAGAATTTCTATATACATCATATTTGATTATGTCTAATATTTGATTTACCAACAAAAATATGTTGTATTTGTAGTAATTTATTATTATGCTAGATTTAAATAATATTTAACAGCAATACTCTACATGCCTATTGCAGAAAACTTTCCAGAAGGCCTAAATCCTGTTGGTAAGATTAAACACGAAGATGGTGAAAACTTTCATTATGTATGGGGACCAGGACGTAGTGATGCTGAAGCATTTTCTAATGAAGATGTTAAAGCTGCATATACTGCACGTAATGAAGAACAAGTTCCACTGGGTGTTAGTGGAACAATGGTTGCAGTAGATTGGGATTCTTGTGTTGCTGACGGTGCTTGCATTGAAGCTTGTCCAGTACAAGTGTTTCAGTGGTATAGAACTGAAAAAGATGTACCTGCTGTAAACGCTACCAACGAAACTTTTGCTGGTACTGGAAGCTCAGTCAAGGAAGAACGTAAAGACTACACAGATAAAGCAGATCCAATACGCGAACACGATTGTATATGGTGTATGGCATGTGTATCTGTTTGTCCACCTCAAGCTATCAAAGTAGATCAATCTAACTTGGAAGCCCATGAAAAAGCATCCGGAACATATCAACAATTAGGTTCGGGACAAGCTAATCCTCACTCACACGATTAGCTCTTTTCTTTTTTATTTTTAAATTATATGTTAAACAAATTTTAATCGGTAGTCATAACCATACATGCAGAGATCGCTTAGCTTGGTATGGCGCGGGCCTTGAGAGCCTGTGTGTTATTGCACTCGAGGGTTCAAATCCCTCTCTCTGCGCCATTTAAATCTCCTAATTCTGATAATAATGCAGTTAATTGAATTTCAGGATTTGCACCAACTAAAACTCTGTAATCACATTTCGCAATTGTTTGTATAGCTTTGCTCAAACCATTTATTTTTATTTTAAAAACAGCTTGATTCATAAATTTTAAAAAATCTGTTTCAGACATACCATATACCTTAATTAATTCTATCATCTTGTCTCTTGCTTGTAAAATTTTTCCGTCTATCGCTAGCATTAGTACCGTTTCTACCTCTTTTGTTTTCGTTAATCCAAGTACAGTTTTAACATTTTGATTATTTATGTTCCCAATACTTGAAGTAGCTTGTAGTATATTTATTGCATGGCGTAAATCGCCATTAACATAATCTGCTATCATTTTTAATCCGTATTCATCATTTTTTATGTTTTCGTTTTTAGATACTTTATGTAAATGCTCAACAAGATCTATGTTAGATATTTTTGAAAACTTGAATACTGCACATCTACTTTGTAAAGGTTCTATTATTTTCGAAACATTATTTGTAATCAATATAAATCTGCAATATTTTGATGCATCTTCTATTATTCTACGTAGCGCAGTTTGTGCATCTGAAGTCATCTCATCTGCTTCATCTAATATTATCATCTTGAATGGAATATCTGTACTGAGGCCATAAAACCTAGAAAATTTTTTTATTCGCTCTCGAACCATATTGATACCTCGTTCATCAGATGCATTCAATTCTAAAGTAAAATTTCTCCAATATTCTCCTAAAATCTCTTTGACAATACATAGTGCTGTTGTAGTTTTACCAATTCCTGCAGCGCCTGAAAATAATAAATGTGGTAATTCTGACTTTTTTTTACAAAATGACTTCAAGCTACCCATTATCTCCTTTTGATTAACAATTTCTGATATTTGTGTGGGCCTATATTTTTCCACCCACATAATATTATTATGCATTTAATTCATATTGATTAATACCATAATAAATAATTATCAGGATCAAATAATCAAAGCTAATTGTTAATTGAATTAATTAATAAATTCATTAAACAATATACAATTAATAATGATGATGAAAGATTTAATCAAATTATATAAAATAAAATATAATCTTCAA
>JAHRAP010000101.1 GCA_020027255.1 Nitrosopumilaceae archaeon
TTGATCAATATTATCTATTTCTATTTTCATAGATCTAGCAATTTTTTTTATATCTAATTTTGTTATCACGATATATCATATCCTATGGTAATAATCTGTCATTTTATTTATCATTTACCTTACTGGAACTAATTTTTATCCTTGTGATTGGTAGAAACAACGAAATTAAACCTATTATTTTTAATATGATTGATATATTATAAAATATTGATTCTGGAAAAAGAAATTGATACCAACTAAAAAATTCGCCTAAAGCGAGTAATAATAACCCGCACGCAACTAAAATTGATTTTTTGTTCTTTTTTTCGATATACGAAAAAATTGTTTCTACAGATCCATATATTAATAGAATAAATGAAATTGATCGAATTATATTTTCGATGTTAGATATAGATATTAAAAAAACAGGCAACACTATGGCTCTGAAATATCTTTTCGTTGGGAAAAACGATTTTATTGTATGCGAAAATGCAATAAAGAAATAACCTAAAGTCTGAAAAGATATGCCTATTATTTGAATTGTTTTATCTATGCCATTCCATTGCAATTGGCCATACGAAATATGACCAAATAATATTATCAAAAAACCTATTCCTATGGCGAAAAATGCTATAGTTAATCTCAATAATGTGGGACTTCCTATCTTACTGAATCCATTATATGTAATAATTCCACATGTAGTGCCAAGTATGAAACCTAATAGATTTAATATAAATTCTAATATTATCTCCAATTAATCATCTAACGATATATATTCTTGCATGATTTTATTCCCAATCATCTAAAGTCTTTGCAGATCTGAAATTTGTGGTTTTGTAATCTTCCAGAATATCTGAATATCTAACATCATGATATGCTACATATTTAATATACTTGCTATAGCTCATATCTAAGTCGCAATAATTACATTTTACATTAGTAAAATCATCAGAAAGTATGGCCGTGTTATTTGAACATTTCGGGCATTTTATTTTCATACAATAAATATTTGATACGACTATATATTGTTAGCAAAAAATAATAATAATTACCTCTTTTTATAATTAATGAAAATTTGTACTAAATGTAAAAATACAATTACAAATATCGAAAATTTGGAACCACGTGCTGCAACATATCCATGTTGTGATAAATGCTGGAATGAATGGAAAGAATATAGAGTCATAATAATTAATGAAATGAGATTAGATATGTCTATGCCTGATCATCGAAAAGTTCTTAAAAAAAACGAGAAAATTTTTATGTGTGTTATGGTTGAAGACGGAACAATAGCAGATTTCACTAATGAAAAAAATAGAAATCCAACTCAAACAGATAAATAAGTTTTCATATTGTCAGGAATTAAAACAAGCAACTTTTTTCTTTTATTCTGATCTAATTCTGTTACAATACTGCTGACTGTTTCAATTATCATCTTTTTATGTGATTCATTTAAAGTCATAAATACTTCTAATATTCCATCTAAATTAAATTTTATTAATTTTTGTGGTGATATTATTATTTGATTTATGTACCGTGAAAATATTATTCTTCTACTCATTTTTGAAATATTTGTTAATGAAATTAGCCATGTCTTTAAAAGCTTAGCAAATTTATTAAATGGTATGGATGAACCTACTTCCAGCGCATTATTAATAATTTCGCATTGTTCATCTTCTGCCATATCGAAAAATTCATTTAACCTTTGCTTCAAAATAGACTTCTGAAGAAAATCTGGTAAATGTGCTAAATTCATTATTATGTTGTACGCATAATTTGATTCTGTCATGTAATTGTAATATCATTCAAAAATATCATTATTAATCTAACTGTTATAAACATATATTTTATAATTTTTAATAGTACTTGGTAATGACAGCTACTATAATTGTTGGGGGATTTTTTGGGGATGAAGGAAAAGGAAAAATAATATCTTATCTCGCCTTACATGACAACCCATCAATTGTTGTCAGAGGTGGAGTTGGACCTAATGCTGGGCATACAATAGTACATGATGATAAAACGTATAAAGTACGTATGATTCCTAGTGGATTCATTAATACTAAAACTCAAATTTTAATAGGTCCTGGTGTGCTAATTAACCCAAATGTTTTACTACGCGAAATAGAACAATTGAATATACATGAAAGAATATTGATAGATGGAAAATGTGGTATAATAGAAGACAAACATTTACACGAAGACACATCTGAATTTCTAAAAAATAAAATAGGAAGTACTGGAACTGGAACTGGGCCTGCAAATTCAGAACGAGCTATGCGGACTATTAAATTGGCGCAAAACATGGAATCTCTTTCATCATATGTGTCAGATATACCAACATTGATAAATTCAGCTCTCGATGAAAATAAAATAGTATTAATAGAAGGTACGCAAGGAACATACTTATCTTTATGGCATGGAACTTATCCTTTTGTTACTTCAAAAGATACTACTGCATCTAGTATTTGTGCTGATGTTGGAATCGGACCAAAGAGAATTGATGATGTAATTATAGTGTTTAAATCATATATGACTCGAGTAGGCGAGGGTCCTTTAAAAAATGAACTTTCAAGCTCTGAAATACTAAATATGGGTTTCTCAGAACGTGGTACGGTAACTGGGAGACAAAGACGTGCAGCTAAATTCAATATTTGCTTGGCAAGACGTGCTATTATGCTAAATAGCGCAACTCAAATTGCCATAACTAAATTGGATATACTTTTTCCAGACTGTGTGCACACAACAATTTTTCGTGATCTTAATGAACAAGCAAAATCATTCATTAAAAAATTGGAGGATTCTCTACATGTGCCAATAACATTAATTGGAACAGGTCCAAACCTGAATGATATTATAGATTTGAGAGATCATACTGCCAAAAATTGATATATTCTCCAAGCCAACTAATTTTATTATTTGACAGAGAATTATAATTTTTTTATCGCTATATTAATCTCGTTTAAATATATTTTAATTGTTAACACGTAAATTTCTTCACGTATAAAATTATTTATAATATGTAGTGTTAGTGAATATGTAATTACACAATTTTATTTTATTGCATAAAATTAAAAAGTATTACTACCAATAATTTATATGTGCAACTTTAAGCATAGAATATATAGCTCATCACAAACCAACAAAATTATTTTAGCCAATGATTATGTTAATAATGAAAATTTACTTGAAAAGACAATTAAAAATATTAATACAATGCATGATTATCTGTGCGGAATCAAGATTAATTTTCATGTTTTATTACATCTCAACACAAATGAACTCATTACAATAAACAAAACTGCACATAAATTCAATCTACAATCTATTGCAGATATAAAACTAAATGATATATTTGATACTAACAAAACTGTAATCAAAAAACTTCAGGATTTGGAATTTGATGCAGTGGTAGTAAATCCTATTATAGGCTCAAAAAATTTAGAAAATACAATAAATCTTGCTCATGATTACGACATAGGTGTAATCGCAATTTGCCACATGAGTTATTTGCATTCATCATTATTATATGATTACAAAATAGTATCAAGAAATAAAAGCATACGCATGTATGAATTTTTCTTAAAATTATCTATGGCTAAAAACGCAGACGGTGTAATTATAGGTGCCACATTTCCTAATATTATCAAAAAATGTAAATCTATTACTGGTAATAAAATTGATGTGTATTCGCCAGGTATTGGCACTCAGGGTGGAAATGCATCTAAAACAATTTATTCAGGAGCAAATTTTGTGATCGTGGGGAGGACAGTAATCAGCTCCAAAAATCCACTTTATATTCTTAAAAATTTAAAGTCTGAGATCGATAACTGTTTTAACTCGTGATAAAACAAATTTGGCATTTTGATATGTGATTTTATTAAATGCTTCGCTATATGTCTTCCAATCAAACCCTATATGTTCATTCGAAATTTTAATTTTAGTCGTATTTGTTTCAGCCAGATAAAATATGACTTTTTTATGTATTTTTTTTCGGCCTACCCGAAAAGTGTATTCGATGTTTTCTTTAAACCTGTCATTAAATTTTAAATCTGTGATCCCTGTTTCTTCCATAGTTTCTCTAATCGCAGTTTGTTTTTCTGTTTCACCTTTTTCAATTTTACCTTTAACGAAATCCCAATGGCCTGAAGGGTAATTCAGCAGCAAAAAGAATTTATTTTGTTGTGTGTTTACGTATATCACTACACCTATAGATTTTTCTTCAATCATCTTTTGTCATGTCTAGTTATTTACCAAGGCGCCTACTTCTTTTCTGAAATATTTTTATAGCTTTAATTAAATCAATCTTTCTAAATTCTGGCCAAAACACATCTATAAAGATCAATTCACTATATGCACTTTGCCATATCAAAAATCCGCTCAATCTTTTTTCTCCTGACGTGCGTAATATCATATCCGGAGAAGATTGCGGTAAATGTGATGTATACAAATTTGATTCGATCTCTTTCTTGTTAATGTCGTTAATATCTAAAACTCCATTTTTTATTTTATGACAGATCTTTTTTGTGGCATCTATTAATTCATCATGGCCTCCATATGCTAAAGCTATATTTATAAAATATTCATCATAATCTTTGGTAGCATTATCTAATTTCTCAAGTATTGTTTTTATCGATTTTGGCAATAATTCAATTCTCCCAAATGCCCTCACTCTCATTTTATTCATGTGAATTTTCGGATCCAAATAAAGCTTTTCTAATCTATTTTTGATCAGATCATATAATCCGTTAAGTTCTTTATTTTCTCTATACAAATTCTCCGTTGATAATACATATAATGTAACTATTTTTATTTTAAGATCTTTACACCATTCTAGAAGATTTTCTACGACATCAGCTCCTCGTAAATGTGTGTGTTTGAATTTTGTATTATTTTTGTTTGCCCACCGTCTATTCCCATCTAAAATTAGAGCAATGTGTTTTGGCATGCTGCTTTTTTTAATTTCATTTTCTAATTTATGTAAATATAATTTATAAATGCCAAACATTCGTAGTACACTCTCATCTATTCAGTTAATATGTTTCCCTCTCTTTGCTTTCTGTATCTTTTAAACAAAAAAGCAACTGATATCAATGTTATGGCTAAACCAATTAATAGCGGTGGTATTAATGTAAATGAGCTTTCATCGTTAATCAATATGTTCGTGAATTGTGATACTGTAGGATATAGAGATCCCAATACTACCAATCTTAAAATATCGGTAATTTGTTTTAAACCTCCTCCTAACCAATTACTTAATAAAATTCCTCCAAAAATCGAACCCATACCCATCCATAAAATTGGCAAAGCTCCTGAAATAAATTGCCCGATTATTATCTGATCTGTTATTATACTTGTTATTTCTTCATCTTTAACAACATCAAATTCTATCACAGTTATTCCAGCTGGGATAGATGATAACACCAAAATTATACCTGCTGCCATTGTGAACATTCTTATAAATCCTGAAGGTGTAGGCTTAGCCCATCTCGACCATGCTTTGTCTATATCAAAAGCTCTAATAAGAAAAGCTCCGCCTAGAATACTAACTAACACTGCAAATATTTCTGCGCTGTAGCCAAATACTGTCGCAATACCACCGATTAATAATAATATTCCAGGCACTCCTAAAAAGAATTTGGAATATCTTGGATCATACGCAATCATTTTTAAATACTTACCAAAAACAGCGTATGAATATTCTACGCTGCGACTAACTTTCATTATTACTCTTTGTACTGATATTATTGGTAAAACATTCTGAATTATTGGAATTACACTTTCATCGTCTTCTCCATCTGATACTATGACTGCTCCATCAGCATCAAATTTTTTTAACACTAATCTAATTTCATGTATTATCTTTTCGTCTGCCTGAACACCTCTCTTATTTACTCCACTAACTATTGTGACTTCAGATTGGTTTCCTTTAAGCAATAAATCATCATATATTTTGATCGCATAGAAAATTGAATTAGAATCTGCATCTTCTGGATCTTTCATTGCTAGTAATTTTGCTGCTTCAATGCATTGGTTTTTGCCTATTATGGGTGTTTTTATAGTAGTTTTTTCACCTATATCGTCGTCTCTATCCACACAAATAACCAAGAGTTTGTTATCTGTATCTGAACTGTTCTTTTCTATATCATTGGAATTATGTGTCACTATATATTATAGCACGACATTACTTTTAATAATTTTTTTCATAATCTTGATATTTACTATATCAAAATCAAATATTATCTCAGATTAAATTATTTTGGCAACTGTTGCCTATATATGAATATCACTAACATCGAATATATTTGCAATTATTATAATTTCTTGTATATATTTATTAAATAGTATTAATGCATCATTTTGTATTATAATTTCATTACAG
>JAHRAP010000008.1 GCA_020027255.1 Nitrosopumilaceae archaeon
CCAAGAAATTGCATGCGTATTTCAAAAAAATAACTTTAGATATCCTATATTTATGGACGGTATGGCACTAAAGGTCAATAGAATAATTTCTAAATACCCAGAATATTTAAGAGATCCAAAAATATTCAT
The DNA here is from genome assembly GCA_020027255.1 of Nitrosopumilaceae archaeon. Taxonomy (GTDB): domain Archaea; phylum Thermoproteota; class Nitrososphaeria; order Nitrososphaerales; family Nitrosopumilaceae; genus WTHC01. The sequence continues at coordinate 130 of JAHRAP010000008.1, forward strand.
AGACACACTAAATAATATCACACAAATTAAAAATAATAAAGATAGAGAAAACGCATTAAAAAATCCATGTGTGATAATTTCACCTGCAGGTATGTTAGTTGGCGGAAACGCAATATATTATCTACATAAACTTGCATTCAATAATAAGAATGGAATTGCATTAGTTTCTTATCAAGGAGAAGGAACGCAAGGAAAAAGATTGTTAGATACAGGAAAACTATCGATACATAGAAATGATGTTAATGTATTAGCCGAAATCCGGCAATTTGAATTTTCTGGACATGGTGATAGGAATTCACTTTTTGATGTGATCAAAAAAATAAAAGGCGATCCAACGGTACTAGCAATACATGGCGATATTAAATCATGTACGAGGTTTTCAGAAGAAATAAGTGAAAAATTTGGATTTAAGTCATATGCTCCAAAGATAGGAGAAATATTTACATGTTAAATCGAATGGCTTTTGATTAATGATATAGATATAGATAATACTATAAACAGTGGCCAGGTATTTTTATGGAAATATAACCTCAATATATGGTATGGAGTAAATGGCGATAATGTAATAGCTATCGAGAAAAACACAAACAAAATTTCCACCTTCACGCATCAAAAATATGATTTTTTTAGAGCTGAAGATAATATAACAGAGATTATACATAATATAAAGAAAGATAAGATAATTGAATCTGCAATAATGTCTTCTCCAGGTTTAAGGATACTACGGCAAGATCCATTTCAATGTGTCATATCTTTTATCACATCATCTAATTCAAACATTCAAAAAATTAAAACTACATTACTAGCAATATGTAATAAATTTGGCGCAGAAGTAAATTTTTGTGGCCAAAAATTCAAATTATTCCCATCTTCAGAAGCGTTAGCCAATGCAAGTATGAAAGAGCTAGCAGATTGCGGATTGGGATATAGATCTAGATATGTTAAATCTGCATCATATGATATATTTAATGGTATGATAGATCTGAATAAATTGAAAAGTGTTGATTATCATACAGCTATAGATCAATTAACAAAAATATCTGGGATAGGCCAGAAAATAGCTGATTGTATTTTATTATTTTCTCTAGATAAATTAGATGCATTTCCTCTAGATAGATGGATGATAAGATGTATGCGTAAATATTACAATAAATTATTTCAACTAGATGAAAAATTGACATGGAAGAAATATGAAAAAGCGCACGAGGATATTACAGATTATTTTGGTGCATATTCTGGATATGCTCAACAATTTCTATTCAAAATGGAACGTGATATTCAATCTAAAAAATGGTTGTAAACTCTTAATACGTCCATTCAATCTTAAAATTTTGGGCCAGTAGCTCAGCATGGATAGAGTGTTGGACTTCTAATCCAATGGTCGTGGGATCGAAGCCCTCTTGGCCCATTCAATTTATTTGCTTTGCTAACTTATACATATGATGAAATGGATTAAATTGAAATTAGATTGCTTAGAAATTAAACAAAATATTGAAATGACAGGAATAATAACAATAAATTATGACTGCAAATACGATGGAGTTGTGATTAACACACAAATATTTGATTCAAATGAATTTGTAGAATATTTAATATGTAATAATAAAGTAATTTCTAATAAAAAGTCTTCAAGAATATTTATAAATTATAAATCTATTTTTGGCAATATAATAGAATTCACCACGATAATACGATTTAAACCTAGCAAGATTTATGATGTGAAGTTCAGAGTATGTATAATAGAACAACATAAAGAAATAAGCGAAGATGTGATATGGGCTAAATTTAGCTAAAATCTCTGCTTGGTAACTACAATTTTCCCTGTCATCCATGGGTGAGGATCACAATGATATTCGAATTCATGTTCTTCAGTAAATGTAAACTCGTATGAATCTCCTGGTTTTATTACACCGCTAGATCCAAAATCACCACTATAAGAATCAGATTCTCGATGATCCGGAGTCACTGTGTGCGGAGTATCATCTACGTTATTCCATATAACATGATTATCTATACTAAGTTGTATGTTAACTAATTTTGGTACAAAATTGTCTTGTTGTTCTGGACTAGAAGAACCAATTATCATTTCAATTATAGTATTTTTAGTAGGTTCTAATATTTCATGAGAGACTGTGGGCTTTGCAAGAGATTCAGGAAGATAAAACATTTGATAATAAATCAATCCAAAAGATAATCCAATAACCAAAGTCACTACTCCTATACCATAAGCATGATTAGTGATTGTAGAACTCAACCTATAGTTATGAAATACAATACTCTTATAAATTTTAATTTGTCTTGCATACTTAATTCAAATTTTATTGGAGCACGGTTGTTTTTTTAGATTCTCCTAATCCATATCTATAAACATGGAATAGAGCAGCGAAAACTATTAAAATAAGGCCTGTGAAGAATAAAGAAATATTTTTCATTCCAGTTAACGCAGCATTATATGCAGCAATATTTAAAAATACTTGAAATATTATAAGTGCGATTATTATCCAATTGATCCATTGTTGTGATATATTTATTGCGGCTACTTTTTTTGGAATGTTTTGTTTTGCTAATTTTGATTTTCGTTCTGCTTCCTGTGCCATTTTGATCATCATGTAACTAAATCCAAATCCTAATGGGACCAATAGAATCATTACTAAGTACAGGAATACAGGATCTATCACTAGCCTTTCTACTAGCGGTATTGTGGTATCAGAAGGTATATAAAATCCCCAATAAGTGGTAACCATTATTTGAGCTATTCCTGTTATTCCAAAAGCTGTCACTATAGGTCTATCTTTCCATGAAAACTTTTTGTATCTATCTACAAATGGTATAATCAATAACGATAATATAAATAACCCTGGCCATAGCACTCCAGTAACAAATTTATCGTATTGAGTTCGTAAGAATGAATAAAGCCCTGTAAGATACCATTCTGGAACAGTTATGCCAGGAGGCACAGTAGGTTCAAATTTGAATCCAAGATCTATTGGAAAAACGCCACCTGTTATCAATATAGCTCCAGCAATAGCAGTAACCATCGGTACATCAAATACTAAGAAACGCGGAAAATGTACTGCCATCAATCCTAACATCACTATGGGCAAAATGAATACATGTTGTGCATAAAATCTAAGAACAAAATCTGAAAAACCTGATCCAAACATAGAGTCTCTAACAGTAGGGCCTATTATGGGTATTGAATTAGTTAGCGATGCAGCTATACTAATAGCCAATTCAGCACGTTCACTAAATATTACATCATATCCTGTAAAAGCTTCTAGAATAGTAACAGTACCTAGAATTACTCCTGTAACCCATAAAATTTCATTTCTGATTTTATACCTACCACTAAAGTATTGATAATACATATGTAATATAGCTAAAAGTACCATTGCGTTAGATGCGTGATAATGAATATTTCTGATATGAAATCCAAAAGGAACTTCGTCATTAATGAATTGCACACTATCCCATGCTCTGTCCAATATAGGCTGATAATAAAACATGAGCAATGCTCCAGATATACCAAGAATCACAAATACTACGAATGTCAACATTCCCAAGAATCCGAATGGGCTTACAAATCTAGCAGGGAACGAAAACTTAACTGCAGTAAAAACTGTTCGTTCTAACCCATCCCAAATCCAATATAGAAACGATACTAATCCAGTACGTCTACTTAATGAAACGGCCATACCCAACTACACCATTATTATTAACTCCCCACTCTGGAGGTAGAATCCATAGAAAACCATCTGCGTCAGCTTCCAAGTCTAATTTTGCTAAAGTGTTAGATGGAGCAGCTTGCAGAGATGCAGGTCCAGCAAATGCTTTACCTGTCATTGGATCATACATACTTCCATGACAAGGACATTCTCCTCTCATACGACCTTCTTCAGGCCAATATTTCCATAAGCACCATAAATGAAGGCATACCATACTGTATGCTCTAAATGAACTAGCATCGTTTTTTTCTCCTCCTAGTTTCTGTGGTAATCTGATAAATTGCCATTTTCTAAAAGCTTCTGCGTCTAGAGCTCTATCCCCAGTACTTGGATAAGTGATTACCTCAGCATGATTTATTGGGAATGTGTTAACGTTAGCTTGTGTACCATCTGGAAGAATGACTTTGACTTTTTCCAAATTTGCAGCAGATGGATTGGGCATATAATTGCCCCATGGAACAAATGGAGTGAATGCTAAAGCTGTCCCAGCAGCTCCTAAAAGTTTTAAAAAATCTCGTCGTGATAATGATTTGTTATCTTTTTTATTATTATTATCACTATTTGTCATGTAGCTCACGTACTTGAAAAATTGTTTATAAACTTTATCTAAGGTATTTCGTATAGAAATAAGATAATTAGATGAATTTCGTAAAAAACATGACTTTTATCAGACTATTACATATTTTTAATATTGAAATACATTTCTCATAACATATGCACGTGATTAATTGTATTAAATCTAATAATATCAAAATAAATTAATCAGATATGGCGGTTTCGTGCCAACATGGCAATTTGTAAAGCTATAATTATTGCAATAAATAAAATTATTGGGAACAATAAAGAATTCAATGGGATGGATGCTTCTTCGATATTATTTACTGACTTCGAAATTGCTATTACGCTTTCATCTATATTATTATTTGCTTCATCAAGAGCAATGCCAAAATTATATGTATTATGTTGTAATTTATTTAATTCGTCTGATGTTTTATTCAATACAGTATCTAATTTAACTATTTGATTTGAAATATCACTAATATCTTGTATAGATACAGACGTAGCTGCAGAATTATGAGATATCAGGCCGTTATAAAATGTGACAATATGAAATACATAAGTACCTATTTGTTTTGGTGTATAATCAACAAAATATAGTCCTTGATGCAGTGTATGAAATTCCGAAGCAAGACTAACAACTTGTCCGGAAGGTAAATGCACGTGAGAATTACTCAAAAGTTTATCAGGATTAGTGCTAATAAGCATTCCATCACTAGTAATTTGTGAAAAAATTCGAATAGAGCTATCAA
>JAHRAP010000023.1 GCA_020027255.1 Nitrosopumilaceae archaeon
AGTGTATCTTGAATGTTTTGAATCTCATAATCATCAGATCTAGTATATAATGTAGCATTGTAATTTACTTTGCCATTTACTACTTCTGCGAATATTACTTCAGAACCTGTTTTCTGATGTGAAATCCAGCTAGATCCTGCATCCATAAATGCGGCGTCAATATGACCGAATCTTAGTCCTTCTATTATCATTTCATAACTCGTAGGAATTATTATTTCTATGTCAATATTATCTAAATATGTTTCAAGATAATATTCAAAATTTTGAGCATTTGATTGTAGTTTAGATGCATTTTCTATAGGTATAAAACCTATTGTTAATTTTTGCGTATCTGTATTTTGCATTGCAGTGATTGAAGATATAGGCGTAAAACATAAAATAGCTATTATAATGTAAAAATTATTCATTATGAATTATATAAAGACATACTTATTTAAATGAGTCAATAATTCTAAATATATATTCTGATAATATAGAATAATAACTTTCAATTTGGAGCTAGGTTAAGTATTGGTTCAGATGTTTTTAGAATTATATCAGCTTTACTAATACGGCTTTTAAAAACTTTAAATTTACGTCCGCTATCTGAAATTAATAATTGTTCAACTCGTATTAATGATAAACCTTCAAGATCAGTTAATTTTTTATAAACAGAGCTTAGTGGTATTTTATATTTGTCAGATAATTCTGTCGCAGTTTTTCCTTTTTTAATTATAGAAAATAATATTGTACGAGATTGAACATCTGTTAATGCATCGATTACTCTTTGTGTGATATCGAATTTTTTTGTTTGATTTAATGTTAGTTTTTTATTCAATTATAAAATATCAACTGGTGAATTATTTAAACGAGATGGTTATGATTTTATTAAACTTAATAGTTGGAAAATTTAATTTATAAATATGAATATTATTGTTGAAAAGGAAAATTCAGTTAAAAATTATAAAATAAGAAGAATGTTACGCGAATTATCACAGATGCAAGGTCACGGAACTGAATTAATTACTGTATATATTCCAAAAAATAAACAACTACATGAAGTTATTAATAACTTACGCGAAGAACAAGGAACAGCAGACAATATAAAATCAGACATCACTAGGACGCATGTAGTAGATTCTCTATCCAGAGTTATCCAAAGATTAAAACTTTATAAAAAAACTCCAGAAAGAGGATTAATAATATTTTGTGGAGCATTACCACCAGAAGGTGGAGGACCATTAGGAAGTGAAAGCATAAAAATATATGAGATAGACCCACCAAAAGATTTAAAAATATTTTTGTATAGATGTGACGATCATTTTCATACAGACATTTTAAAAAATATGCTAAAAAACGATGTGTTAATAGGATTTTTAGCAATAGATGCAAAAGATGTGGGGTGGGGATTATTACATGGAGACAGATTAGAAGTTTTAAAAGAAACTGGCTCAGGTGTTGCTGGCAAACATAGACAAGGAGGTCAATCTGCAAAACGTTTTCAAAAACTTCGAGAAATGGAATTAACGTATTTTTTTAACAGAATAGCTGAAACAACTAGAGAATACTTTATAGATATATACCCTATCAAAGGTTTGATTATTTCTGGTCCTGGTCCAACTAAAGAAAATTTCATCAAAAATAATTATTTAGAATATCGTTTACAAAAAATGATAATTGCGACAATTGACGCATCGTATTCTGGATCTGAAGGAATTCGAGAAGCTTTTGCCAAATCTGAATCGGTATTATCGAATTTTAGATTAATGGAGGAAAAAATAATCATTGAAAAATTATTTCAACATATAAATACAAAATCTGGACTAGGGACATATGGTTTAAAAGAAGTTATAAATTCACTAAAAAATAAAGCTGTTAACACACTTTTAATAAATAACAATATAAATAAATTTGTGATAGAAATAAAATGTCAAAGGTGTGCTGCGATATATGAAGAAATTGTAGATAATACTAAAAAAATTTCTAGGAAGACACTTTTGTTAAATAGACCTTGCATCAACTGCAAAAGCTTAGATTTAGTTTCTTTAACTCACGACTTAGTAGATTATCTTGTTTTAATAGCCACCAATCATAATACCAAAGTAGAAATCATATCTAGTAAAACAGAACATGGAGCAATGTTAGATAGTCTTGGTAAAATAGCTGCGATTTTAAGATATAAAATATAAAATACTATTTTGTACAGGTAACATTAAAACACTTTACGAATTTTCGTAGCTAATACATTCAATTCATATTCATTTCCAATATTTCTTTTAGTCCAAACGGTGTTTTTTTCGGTATATCTAGGTATAATATGAACATGTACATGCGGTATGACTTGTTTTGCAGCTTTGCCATTATTTTGTCCCAAGCTGAATGCGCTAGCAGAGGTGGCATGTAATATGGCTCTTGCGATTTTAGGTATTTTAGAAAAAAGATCCCCAACTTCATATTCACTCATATCGATTATTTTTCCATAATGTTTACGAGGTATAACTAAGCTATGTCCAATATCAATTGGATATTTATCCAAGAATGCAATATGATATTTGTCTTCATAAATTAGATGGCTATCTAATTTTTTATTTATTATGTCACAAAATATACAATCCATGAACAATATTATGTAGCTAGTTATTTATATGATGAATTAAATTTGTGAGATTAGGATATAATATCATGAATAACAATCGTAAAAATTTTGCTATCAAACATTCAAACAAAAAGAAAAAACAGAAATTAGTTTTAATTGCCGTTTTTGCTGCAATTGCCACAATTATAGGTTTATCTATCTATAATTTTACTAATCTGGAATATGGAACAAAAAATATTCCAGAAGGAGCAGGAAGACTAGGAGATGAACACATACATGCGTCTTTGTTAGTTAGAATATTTGGAGATAAATTTGATTTTTCACTACCTGCATATCAAGTAAAAAATAGCTGGATACACTTTGAAGCAAGGGATGGCACGACAATACACATGCATTCAACAGGAGTTATTCTTGGATATTTATTTGAAACTTTAGGAATCAGTATAACTGATAATTGCTATATATTTCCAGATCAAAGAGAATTTTGTACCAACAAAGACTATTCACTAAAATTTTATATAAATAATACACAAATAGATTCGATACATGACTATGTGATAAAAGATAACGATAGAATATTAATTTCGTATGGAAACGAAACTAAATCGCAAATAGATAATCAATTAACTGAAT
>JAHRAP010000068.1 GCA_020027255.1 Nitrosopumilaceae archaeon
CCAAAACAACTAAACCAACATCCAAAACAACTAAACCAACATCCAAAACAACTAAACCAACATCCAAAACAACTAAACCAACATCCAAAACAACTAAACCAACATCAAAAAAATCTAAAACTCATGATAATGACACTGAAACCATAGATTATCAAAAACTAATTCGCGACACTAAAATTATTTTGGAGTCTAATGCTGATGGTAGTTTATCTCAGGATGAATTGTGGAAAAAATTACAAATTACTGATCATGAAGGTTCTAAACTAACTTCTGAATTAGAAAAAACTGGCATTGCAATACAAGAGAAAATAATCAAAAATGGTAAAATAACATACAAATTATCCATCAAAAGTAAATTTATTAATACTTTACCTGTTGAAAATTCTCCATGTTTAATTTGTCCTGTGGAACAACAATGCTCATTAGACGGTGATATAAGTCCTAAAACATGTAAACTGATCGAAGAATGGGTTATAAAAGACGCAAGTTAAGCATAAACCTGTGAATAAGCTAGATGCCAAAACAGATCATTATAGGAATCTTGCACGCACATTAGGTTATCGAAGTAGATCTGCATTTAAATTATTAGAACTTAATAAAAAATATAGAATAATTAAAAGAAATTTTTTTGTTTTAGATCTTGGATGTGCTCCAGGTGGTTGGATGCAAGTCTCAAAAAAGTTAGTAGGTTCTCAAGGAAAAGTAGTCGGTGTTGATATATCTAACATCGATGAAATCAAAGGCACTCATTTCATCAAAACAGATATTTATTATTCTCAAAATATGGATAATCTGATTAAATATTTTGGACGAAAGATCGATTCCGTTATATGTGACATATCCCCACAAGTGATTGGAGTTAGATCTCTAGATCATATAAAACAAATAGAATTGATTAATAAATGCGTCCAAATTATGGATTCAATCTTATCTAAAAATGGGAATGCATTATTCAAAGTATTTGATGGAGAACATGCACAACAATTTAAACGTGATCTTAAATCTCGGTTTATAAAATTTAAAGCCACCAAACCAAAATCTAGTAGAAAATCTAGCAGCGAAACATATTGTGTTGGATTGGGTTATTTATGAGATTGAAAAACTTCAAAAATATCATTAATTTTAGCATTAGTTCTAAAGCCACATTGATTAAGAGATGTGGGACTAGCTGCAAAATCTATTTTTTGTAGTCCGTATATAATCTCGCTTAATTTTAACGGTGACATATGTAATATGGATGCTATTTCTTCTGATGTAAAATAAACTCCAACTATATTAGATTCTAAAAAGCATTTTTTTAACACATCATAACATTTTCTATTTATATGATTATAATTTTCGTTTAACATACAACTGATAAATTCTCGATCAAATAATTTATCTATCCATAGAGGTCCTGCAATTTCTGTGTTGCTTGCACAATTACTACATATTTGTACATGTTCATTTATTTCTCTATTACCGCATTTTCTACAATGTAATACATATCCAATTTTGTTGTCGTTGTCTGGTCTATTGCTAATTTTAACATATACCCTATAATAATGAAAGTTGTTTTCTACAAATATCGGATTTATAGTAACGCTTAATCTAGATGCAACCAAATAAATAGATCCTAACATCAATCTAATCGCAATCTCGTTACTGTATGTAGTTTTAATCGGAGTTCCGTAGTATTTCCGTTGGCATGTTTTTTTAAAAATTCCATGTAGTACTTGTAAGTCTGTAGCTGTCATAGACAATAATCCTCCATGCATAGTAGCTCTTATACCGCAATCAATGTATTTTGAAGGAGATCCAAAAGGATCAACATCTACAATCATTCCTCGTTGATGTTTTTTGGAATGCACACTCAAAAAATTACAAGCCTCATCATTATATGCTAAATAACAATCTAAATTATTAATTACAGATGATCTTGAACCAAGTTCTACAGCTCGACGATTTATATCATTCGAAATAACTTGTATGTTTTTTATTTCATTTGCAACACGTAAACCTCTAGCTCCTACGCCAGCTAGCGAATCTAGAAATATTTTTGGACCTTGAAATTTTTTTGCGAAAGCTGAATATGCAATTATAGAAAAATCTCTATTTGTTACTGCTTTTGGATTGAAAAATATTTTTAACTTTGAAGGAGATATGTTATTTAGTGTTTCTGCCGGGACTAATATTTTAGTATTACCTTCTATTATTTTTATAATTTCAGTATTTTTCTCCAATTTATCCAATATACTAACTTTAACAGTTAATACTTATTATTACTAAAAAATATATAATGTATGTTTGTGGTGTTGATGATGCTGGTCGCGGTTCTGTTTTAGGTCCACTAGTGATAGCTGGCATACTAATACATCATTCTAAATTACAATTACTGAAATCTATGGGAGTGCGTGATTCGAAAAGATTAACAAAACAATCTAGGCATAAGTTATATAATAAAATAATAGATCTAGCAGATGATTATTATGTTGCCAAAATATCTGCCAAAAAGATTGATCGATACGTTTATCAACATAATTTAAATTTGCTTGAAGCAGAATACATGGGAAAAACTATATCTGCATTAAAACCACAGATCTCATATATAGATTCATGTGATGTGAATGCAATTAGATTTGGAAATATTGTGTCGCGATTATCAAACTCCAAAATATTTTCTTTACATCATGCAGATTCTAAATTGATAGTAGTTTCTGCAGCTTCTATTATAGCTAAGGTCACTCGAGATAATATTATAATAAAATTACAAAAAAAATATAATGTTGGTAGCGGCTATCCATCTGACATGCTAACACATGAATTTATTGAAAATTGTATAAAAAACAAAGTAATTCCATATTTCGTACGTAATAGCTGGAAAACTGTACGCAGTATAAATAATTTGTATCACTGTAGAAATTTTGCAAGTATAATAAAATGATCCTTATCGTAAGGATATAAATCAATTTTTTGTATAACCGAAAAACATTTTAATTTTTTTAATTCCAAGTTCGTTATTTCTTGATATCTCTTGCTAACATCTATGCTTCTAGCTTTAATTACTAACAAGAGGTATCCGTAACATTTTAAATACATCTTACAGTTGTTTATTGCTATTTCTGTTTGGTTTTGTTGTGCTATGTCGGCATATACCACATCTATTTTTTCATAAATTGCAAAATAGTTTTGTGGCATTCGTGCATCTTCGATTATCGGAATTATATTTGGTCTATGAATAGCTACTCTGTTAATGAATTCCCTTGCTACTCTACTAGAATGTTCTACAGCAAAAATTTTTCCGGCTGTTCCTACTATGTCTGATATATGGCTTACTGTAGTTCCAGTAGACGCACCCAAATATAATACAGATGTTTTTTTCTTAATAGGCATCAATTCTAGTTTTTTCATAATAGCTGCTGCTAATTTACTTCTAAATGGATTCCAAATCCTGTATTCTACATCTTTTATACTTAGTGTTTTTTCTTTATACGCTTTAATTCCAGGCACTAAATTTTTTGTAGCTATCTTATCCTCATGATTTAACTTGAGATGAAAAACATTATCCATTTCTATTAGATTTATCTTCTGATTCTCTTCCACCAAATCTACCTCTAGGCTTATCTTCTGATTCTCTTCCACCAAATCTACCTCTAGGCTTATCTTCTGATTCTCTTCCACCAAATCTACCTCTAGGCTTATCTTCTGA
>JAHRAP010000043.1 GCA_020027255.1 Nitrosopumilaceae archaeon
AGACGAAATATACAATATGTTAAATGAATATGGAATAAGTTGTAATTGAAATGTCGTATTATATTTTTAGCCATTCATGCATGAATAAAAATATTCATATTGAAACGTCTAAATTAAATAGTGTGAGTTGGTGTACGATTACTGTTACGACAGAGGAAACTCCTCCCTTCATACAGGATGTGCGATCTGGAGATGGATAACCAGAGATGGTTGGCAACAGAATAGAAAAATAATTCGATCTAACATGTACCGTGATGATGTAAGAGTCTGAGATTGTTAGTGGGGAAATGGAAAAACTGTCCCGCATGAAGCAAAGCCGAACAAAACAATAAGATCCTGTACTTAGTTTAGGTAGGCTGCAAAGTCAAATATCGTAAAAACAGAAGGAGGGTTACTACCAACACACATCATGGTTTCCATTCTTTTGGCATTGAGCCCTTATTATTTGCAACAGATTTGTCACTATCATCGTTATTTTCATCTGCAATATATGCTTCACCTCTAACAGTTTGATAGCCTCCAGCATCTGAACTAGTAGATCTAGCTCTCAGACGAGATGGATCTATTCCTTGTTGTCCTTGGCCTACTTCTTTCTTCAATTGCCTATTACTAAAAAGTAATATTGCTATTGCACCAAGCCCAGCCATACCAGCCATGCCATAAATTATCATTACCGGGAATCCACCAGTAGAAGTGGTAGCATATCCTTCTGGAGATCGAGGACTCACACCAAATACTTCTCCGCTTTCTATTTTGTCCACAGCTGCAAACCCCACAACAAATACATTGCCAGAATCTGCAGATTCAATAGATCTAATAGCGTATTCTTCATCTAAATTAATTATGTTTTCGAAAACTTTTTCAACTTGTCTTCCTTCTCTAATACTACTTTCACCCATTGTAAAAGAAGAAACAACAAATCCACTTATTTCATCTGCCAATCCAAATGTAGCAGCATCTACGTTAATCCCAGTAGGATCAAATAAGAAGTGCCAATTTGTGAGGGGTTGATTTCTAATACCGTCAGCATTCATTATTGGTTCTGATAATAATTGTATTGCAGTTGTATTGGACAACAGATTATACACATCAACTACATTATTTTTGAGAAATGATATAGGCATGTTAATTTCTACGTCTCCGAATTCAGGAGTATTTATGACTATAGGTTCATCAGTTGTTAGTCCTCTCCAACTTATATCTACAAGAGCTGGAGAGTTATCAGAATACTCACGTATCACAAAATTCTCTATTGTTGCAATTAAATTAATTTTATAATCTATAGATGTATTTAAATTTCGTCCTGTTAGATGAGCATCATATTCTATATCTAGATGTTTAATTCTCGTCACACTACCATCTTCTGATAATGTTTGATTTAATTTGTTAATCAATGAAACAACTCCAGGACTATTTGGATTCGCATTAAACGATGTTGTGAATTCTTGGTTTCTTAGTATGTCTGCAATATCACCACCATTTTCGTATTCTATGAAAACAGTTCTTTGGTATCTAATATTAACTACAGCGTCATCTTTAGCTGGATTTAATCTGACATCTAATTGAGCTGCAAAAGTAGGAGTGATGCAACTAGTTAAAATTACAAACAACAATGCATAACAAATAACATGATTCACAAAACTATCGATTTCAACACGGTAATAAATCTATCCATATTAGAAAATTTAAATTAGATGGAGATTACTATATGTTATTAATCTGTGATTGGTTTGGCGGTTGTAAATTGAAAAAAAGAATTACTATATTAGCTGGGGGTACAGGTTCTATAAAACTTGTAAGAGGGCTGGCTTCCCAAACTAATGATATTAATGTGATTTGTAATGTGGGAGATAATTATTGGCTTTATGGACTTTATGTTTGCCCAGATATAGATACTATAGTATATGGGTTAGCTGATTTATTAGATTACGAACGAGGGTGGGGAATAAAAAAAGACACTTATAATTTTTTACGTCAAATGGAAATATTTGGAGAAGAAACTTGGTTAAGAATAGGAGATAGAGATGCAGCCACACATCTAATTCGTACAAACATGCTAAAGAATGGTAAAAACTTAAGCGATATTACAAAATGGATGTGTGAAAAGTTTGCGGTGAGTGTAAATGTGATACCAGTCACAGATAATAATATAGAAACTAGAATTAGTACAAACAAAGGAGAGCTTCATTTGCAAGAATTTTGGGTAAAGTATAGAGGAAAAGATAAAGTCGAAGGCATACAATATATAGGAGCCGATAAAGCACGGCCCAATCCAGAAGCAATAAATGCAATCCATGACTCTGATTTAGTGGTTATTGCTCCAGGAAATCCTCTAACAAGCATTGGACCTATGTTACAAATTAAAGGAGTTCGCAAAGAATTATTAAAATTGAAAAAAAAAGTAGTTGCAGTAAGTCCATTAATAGGCAACAAAACTTTTAGCGGCCCTGCAGCTAAATATATGGAAGCTGCAGGCATAGAGGTTTCATCTTATGGATTGGCTAAGATGTATTCTGACGTATGTTCCAATTTAATAATAGACGCACAAGACAAAAATTTAATCAATGACATTAAAAATTTAGATATGAATGTATATGATACAAAAATAACGATGTCTAACAAAAAAGATGAGCAAGTTTTAGCATCTTTCATATTAAAACAAATAAGAACATAGTTGAAAATTGCAGCTATAATACCTGTAAAAACATTTTCAAGAGCTAAGTCTAGGTTGAATATACCATTACCAAAAAAGATAGTCTTGTGCAAAATAATGTTTGAAGAAATAATTAAAACAATAATGGAATCGCAAATGGTGAATAAAATAATAGTAGTATCAAAAAATAGTGATATAATATCAAATGGAATGAAAGATGTTATTCATCTGCACGATAAATATGAAAACGGTGTGAATAATGCCATTGCGATAGCTGACGAATATGTTAGTAAAAATAGATTTGATGCGTCAGTAGTGTTTCCACAAGATATTCCTTTGATAAAACCAATAGATGTTAAATTTTTGTTAAAATTTAATAATTCTCGATTAGTTTTTGTAGTACCTTCAAAACGTTTTGATGGAACTAATGCATTGGTACGAATGCCAACAAATTTAATGAAAACGCATTATGATGAAGATAGTTATAAAATTCATTTGCGCATAGGTAGAAAATATGCTACCAACACATCATTAGTTTTAATCAAAAGAATGATGTTTGATATAGATAATTGCGAAGATCTGAAATTATTATTAAAACAAAATGAAAAGCCAGATATATGTAAAATGATTCGTGGAATTGCATGCACGTGAACAAATATACGAAGTCGTGACTTGCGTATTATAACATTTTGAATTAACCTCATATTATCAATATGTTATAATATTCATGATTATACAATAAATGATTATTTTGTTTTATAGTTTATCATAAGTATGAAAATAGAAATGATTCCAGAAATCACAAATAATATTTCTAAAATACTTACAACAGAGTGAGAAATAGCTTCGTCTACTACAGATGAATTAGTAATATGTGATATTAAGAAGACGTATGAAAATATAAAATAATTAATTGCCCAATGAATTAATACGGATACAATAAAGCCATATCTGAAGTAGGCCCATCCCAATATAATTCCGCTAATGGTAGCTTGAATCAATTTACTTATTCCCCATAATTCATTAAATAATATATGAGACAAACCAAACAATATTCCAGATATTATAATTAATGAACAATAATGGACTTTGAGAATTTTAGCATTGCTAGGACGGTATAGTGTTTTACAAAAATATCTTACAGATTTTGGCGAATATAATATATATATTGGTAATCCAATTAAAGCAACTCGAAAACCAATTTCTTCGATTATAGATGCTTTTGAAATGTCGAAGAAATTAATCAGAGTACCAAAATTTGGAGAATTTTCAGGCATACCTATTTGCTCTTGAATAAAATTTATAATTACAGATAATACTACTACGATCACAAACCATTGAATTATGTATCTAATAATATTATGATTAGAGCTATCAGTAAAATTGAATATATTATTTTTAGATCTCAAAACACCGATGATAAATAAAGTTAGTAAAATACACCACAGCATTATGAATGCATAGCCTAGATCTATTTTCATTATTTGTGATTTAATTCCTGTGAAATGTAAACGGAATTCTAAATCGTGATCAAAATTAACATCAGTATTAGCACCATAATCAAGAATTAGATATAATCCAATAGGAAACGATGCAGCCATCAAAACAAATATTATTCCAAATAATAACTTTTGTAGAATAATTAATAATCCAAATGGTTTATTCAATACATATTCTAATGTAATTCTATAGATGATTCTGAGAAGCCAAGATTAATCAATGCGTCTTTCATCGTGTCACGATGATCCCCTTGTAAAAATATGTAACCATCTTTAGCTGTTCCACCACAAGCATACTTTCCTTTTAATTCTTTGGCGACTTTTTCGAGGTTATTAAGTTTAGGGTCCATACCTTCGATCATAGTTCCTTTCTTTTTAAATCTCCTAGTTTCTAATCTTACTATTATTTTAGTACTATCTTTAGCAAGATCACCACATGCACACAGGTCATCAGGAAGTCCACATATATTACAAATTACTGCCATTAATCATTGGGAGTTTCATCGACACATTATTAAACTTTTTTTATAGCCAAAGATATAAAATAAAATTCAAGCATTTAATACATTGATAGATGATCAAAAAAAAAGTCTTACAGAAAGAAGCTATAAATATGCTGTTAGGAGGCGCAACACTTGCAAGTGATCCTTGTCCGTATTGCCATGGAGTAAGAGTCATCAAGAAAGGATATGCATTATGTATCCAATGTGGACAAAAACCTACTAATCAATATACCAAACAACAAATTAGTTCAAAAGATCAAAATATACAAACAACAATATACGAAAATAAAAGCATAAAATTGATCCTAAATAAAAAGTTAGAAGAATTATTCAATGCGTTAGAACTAGAAA
>JAHRAP010000045.1 GCA_020027255.1 Nitrosopumilaceae archaeon
CCAAAAAACATGTGTCCAGTTTTGCCCAAATAACACAAAAAGAAATTAGTGATCTGGCTTTAATATTACGTTCTACATTAGGCGGCTTATCAAAATCTAGAGAAAATCCACCATATGATTTAATATTCCATTTATCTCCAGAGAAAAAAAACAACAAACAGATTCACTGGCATATATTATCGTTGATTTATTTTTTTTGATGATGAATTTAGTGTTTATTGAAGTTTTTAGATTGATATAACAACGATATTGCTAATGAAAATAGAACAGTGGAATGTATGTCGTGGGAATTGATTAATAAAAAGATTATTTCGATTGGTACAAATCCGGGTCCGGTACATTCAGATAGGATTTACAAAACAGTGTATCCAAAAGCAGCGTCTGAATTTTTACGAGTTAGTGGTTTTAATGAATTAAGCCCATTAGAGGTTGAAAACATAAATAAAGAACTATTAGAAGTGTTGGGAGAAGATGAAACAGTAGTTAACAAAAAAATCACTGAAATAAGCGCAAAATTTAATAAAAATAAATCTGATTCAGACTTTCAAAGTCTAATATTACAGCTTTATCAAAAAATTAGAATAATAGCAGAAAAAATACAATCAAATACATCTAAGATGATATCAGACGGTCAATTTTTGACCCAGGCACAGGTGGCTGAATCTGTAATGAATTTATGCGATGATGAAATATCAACTATATTAAACGGCAAAATAATACCAGGAGATAGAGTTTTTTATCCTGTAAAACCTCATATTGCCACAAACATACAAAAAATACAACAACCTAATTTCAAATCTAATGTATTTGTATTAACAATTGATGCAAATGACATTCAAAGTTATCGTAGAGTTGAAGAGATAGCTACTCACATTGAAAAAAATGGAGGGATAACGGTTTGTTTCATTTCTAAAAATATCAAAAGTGAATTATATGCAAATCTAAATAATAAATTTCATATACATCAAATTAATCTATTAGATGCAAATGAGGTGAACAGATGGATAAAAACAGCCAAATACAAATTTGGCAAATTACATATGTTTATTCATATAACAGGCAATACAAATGATAAAAATATAACTGAGATGACTAGATCTGAATGGGACGAGTCTATAAATAGATTTATTATTGTGCCTTCTATAATCACTAAAAATGCGCTAGAGTATTTCGTACCTAATGGAGAAAAAGATCCTAGAGATTTCAAAAATAAATCAGGAACGATGGTCATAATTGGTCCTGATTCAATAACCGGAAAAAAAATTCTAGGTTCAAAGAGAGCAAATGTAGAAGTATTTAGAGGATTATTAAGACCGTTCACTACAACAATAAATCAAGAATTAAATGATGTTTTAAAATCCAAAATAAAAGTGCATTTAATGCTACCAGGATCTATAGATGGTAAAGATCCAAGCAGCGAAAAATTATGTAATGCGCTAAACTATTTTTCAAATTATATACCACAGTCATCAGAAGTCATTTACCAGCTAGATGATTCTGGAGATTAATCTCCAAGCAATCATCATAAGGTATATTATGGTTTTTAAATCAAAAAAATAGATTAGAAAAATCAAATATTGATCAAATATTTTAGCATTGTTTTTTATTTATTATAAAACAAGTATTTTAAGTTGTGAGCTTTCATTTATATTAAATTTACTTATAAAACCTCTATTTACTTCCAATATATATTTGGAGAATTTTTCAGGTCCTTTTTTATCGCATAAGATATTTTCTACTACAGATTTACACGGTTTGATATTTTCTTCCAGATGAATGATATTTTTATTCTCGTCAAACCATATGATATCTATTGGAAATTGCATATTAAGAGCCCAAACTTTATGCGTTGAAAAATCATCAAACACAAAAAACATCCCTTCGTTTGTGTTTAATTGATCTTGAAACATCATCCCCCCAATATATTCTGAATTATTATCAGCTATACTAACTTTAATTAATGTATCATCTATAGATATTAATCCCATATGTGGTTCAACATATGATAATTTATCCTCTGGGAATGATGTAATACCAACAATACCAATTAATACAGCAAAAATAAATACTGGCAATAAAATTTGGAGTTTTGCAGACATAAAAATATTTGAAATGATGCAAATATAATGTTACATTACATATAATTATAAATTTAAAAATTCTAACACCTATAATATTATATCAAAGCATCAATAAATTATTTTATGAAAGATAACAAACGTTTAAAATATATCAAAGAAGCACATAAATTTAATCGGACTAGATCAAATATAAGAACAGAAGATTATTTAGAAGTTATATATGAATTAGTAAAATTGAAAGGATATGCTACAACTTTGGACATATCAAGATACATGAGTGTGAGTGCACCTAGTGTGACCAAGATGTTACAAAAACTTAATGGTAATAATTATCTAGAATATGAAAAATATCATGGTATATCATTAACAAAAAAAGGCAATCAGATCGCAGAGACAATTAGACAAACACATGGAATAGTCTTAGAATTTTTTAGCATATTAGGAATAAATCACAATACTGCTAATTACGATGCAGAAGGTATAGAACACCATTTGAATCATAAAACTATTAAACAGTTACAGAAATTTATAATATTTTTGAAATCAGATCCTAATATCTTAAAAAGTTATTCAAATTTTCGCATATAATAAATGGGATCGGCAGGATTTGAACCTGCGACCTCAAGCACCCAAAGCTCGAATCATGCCAATCTAGACTACGATCCCCCAGGAGTATTAATTGCATCCCCAATTTAATCTTGACATGATGATGATTATTTTAAATAATATTTTAAATTATTAAAAATCATGTATAATAATGACTACATAAGAGCAGGTAAAATAGCGTCCACAGTACGTGAAAAAATTAAACAAAAAAATTTGGTTGGTTTAACAATATATGAAATTTGTGAAAACGTTGAAGATGAAATAAAATCGTTGGGAGGCAAATGTGCTTTTCCTGTCAATATAAGCATAAATGATGTTGCAGCACATTATACTGCAGAACCAGATGATCAACAAACAATATCCGACAAAGATTTAGTGAAGATAGATTTGGGCGTACAAATAAGTGGATATATTGCAGATACAGCAACAACAATTAGTTATGATTATAATGATGATGAATTAATCGAGACGGCAAGAAACGCATTAAAAAATGCTATGCTTATTGTAGAAGCTGGAATAAAGTCTAACAACATTAGTAAAATAATAGAAGAAACTATAAAACAGTCAGGATATAAAGCCATTATTAATTTGAGTGGACATTCACTAGATAAATATACAATACATGCAGGAAAGTCGATACCAAATGTTTGGTCTTCAGAGTATTTTTTATTTTCAGTAAAAAATGTCTATGCATGCGAACCTTTTGTCACAACTAAATTTGGATCCGGTTTTGTACGAGAAGGAAATACAAAAAATATTTTTTCGCTGGTATCACGTAAAAAAACAAAAAATAAAGAGCTTGATTCATTTATTGAATATATTTGGAAAGAATTTAATATGTTACCATTTTCTTTAAGATGGATAAATAAAACGTGGGGTAAAAAAGACTCTCACATGTTATTAAATAAATTAATTCATCAAAAAATTGTTCATGCGTATCCAGTTTTATTAGAATCAAGCGGTCAAAAAGTAGCTCAAGCAGAACACACTTTTATTCCATTGAATGGAGGAGTAAAAATAATTACTGAATAAATGTACAATAAAATATCAAATCAGAGCATTCGTATAATGTAACATGGTTTGATGTGAATATTTTTATCAAATATAATAATTTTTAATCTATTCCAGATGTGTTACCAACACCAATTAATAATACTGATTGATTTGGAGCCACGTTTTCGTCTACCGTATTATAAATAATTGATTTAATATGATCAACTTGTTCAGATATTTCTTTGGTCATTAACATCAATGAATCTTTAATAGATTGTTTAACAACGATAGAGAATATAGGAATTTTGTATTTTGTGGAGATTTCTTCAATTTGGAATTTATCTATACCTGTACCACCCATAGCTACACCAAATCCACAAAAAACTGACGCAGTTTTTTCACCTTCTAATTTAAGAGCTGCGTCAACCATTATTATTAAATTTTGTTTGTATTTAGAAATTAATAATTCTACAGCATCTCCTAATTTACCTACTATCGGATAAGGACCTTCAGCTTTGACAAGATACAATTTTCTTTTATTATAAATAGAGGTACACCAAATGGTTTGATCAATATCTTTATGGCAAAGATCATTTTTCATCATGTTATTAATAACTAATGGGCCTATTCCATCACCAATAGGTTTATTATGTTTAATGGGATCGATAGATTCTTTCAATGCTATTGCTTCTTCCATTATAAATGGTAACGTCAGTTGCAAAGGCAAGATTAGGGGATAATTATGATGTTTTTTTGCTGTTAAAAAGATATGGTTAACACTTTTATAAAATAATCTAATTGTGGTTACTATTTCCAGTAAAGTTTGTATTTTCATAACGGTCATTTTATCACAATTTAAAAAAATCAAATTTAGTGTAGAATTTGTTTGTAGATCTCGAGTTCTAATTATATGTTTAATTTTCAATATAATGCCGTTAGGATCTATATCATTTGGAAATATAGTAAAATAATCAATCATCTGATTAATTTTTTTAAAATGGGCATTATCTGCGTTGTATTTGTTATTTATAAAATTAAATAGTTCAAAATAAGACTGCTCTTCCAATGTTTTAATTTTTCGAATTTTTTTTTTTAGTTCAATAGATGTCATGTATAATTGAATTTGTTGCCCAAACGCTACAAAAATGATGATTGGAATGATCCATACAAGTAATAGAAATAAATCCATGTCGTTTTCTGTTAGTGTAAAAATATCAATTAGCGTATCCAAGTTCACAATATCAACTTAATTTTTCTCAAATAAACTATTCGTTCAGATTAATACATGATCTTGAAAAATGTGGTTTTTTATATGGTGCCATAAAAATTTTACAATATACCACAAACTAAACCAATTGTGAGTATTGAAAATATAGTTGCTTCAGCATCCGTTAATCAAAATATAGATCTTAATATGATTACTAAATTATTCACAGATGTTGAATATCATCCAGATCAATTCCCAGGTTTAGTTTTTCGTTTGACACAACCAAAAACTGCAACGTTGATATTTACATCAGGTAAGATGGTATGTACAGGATCAAAATCGGAAAAAATAGCACGAAATGTAATAAAGACAGTAATTTCTAAACTACGCAAAAGTGGAATGACGATAAAGTATGACGCGAAAGTGAAAATTCAAAACTAGTGGTATCAATAAATTTAGGTGGAAAGATACACCTGGCGTAAGCATCCACAATATTACCAAGAAGCATACATGAACTAAAACAATTTCCCGTGGTAATACATATAGTGATAGATTCCAAAAACAGACATCTTGTTGTTTTCATCTGGAAAATTAGTTTGCACAGGTGCTAAAAATGAATCTAACGATCAGATCTATCAATAATCTGCATGCATCATTAGAAGAAAAAACGCTTATGATATATGA
>JAHRAP010000067.1 GCA_020027255.1 Nitrosopumilaceae archaeon
ATAATATTACTTTATTGAAATTAGCTGAAAATATAGCTATTAGTACATTACGTTATGAAATGATAAAAATTGATCTTGGAAAAACCATAATATTTGATAGTGACGCCATCTTCTAAAGTTAATAATATTTTTTTGGTTTTAATACATATTGTATTAAATTCATTACGCTTAATTTCATTAAAACATATATTATAATTTTAAAATGTTATCTATTCTTAGATTTAAATTATCCGCAATATGATGAAAAATATGTCTAACGACAGCAGAGACACCATATTCATTGGTAAGAAACCATTGATGGCTTATGTGACCTCAACATTGATTCAACTGGCAAATTTGCCAGCAGTGAATATTAAGGCTAGAGGTCTTAGCATAGGTCGTGCAGTTGATGTAGCACAAATAATATCACGCAAAACAGAAAATGCTGGATATTCTATAGGAAATATTAAGATCGGTTCAGAAACTCTCGAATCTAAAGATGGAAAAACCAGGAATGTTTCAACTATAGAAATAGAAGTGAAAAGAAACACATCATAACAACACTCCCACTTGAATTTTTTATTTTTCTAATTTTCAATAATTTAATATAAAAAATAAGTGTGCATGTTTAATCTGTCTTTATATTTTTCCAATCATCTTTATTTTGTGTATTGATCTTTTTCAGTTCTGCTTGTAAAAATTCTTTATATCGCGCAGTTTCATCTTTTGTTAGATTTGATACATTCGAACTAAGCAAAGCGCCCATGATTTTCACTCTCTCCAAAATATCCATAGCTATAAATCTTCCAACATTGCCAACTCTAAAAAGAACATCTAGCTGTTTTTTCACTATATTGTTCATTGTATCCAAATCTTCTGTAGTGGATTTGCCTTTTGTAGTAATTTTGTATTTATTACCGCCCTCTTCTTCTATTAATCTCTCTTCTTGTAATCTTTTTAGTAAAGGATATATCAATCCTGGAGACGGTTTCCATATTCCATTACTCTGTTCTACAGCTATGTCTATGATCTCTTTACCTGTACACGATCTATTTTTTAATAAATCCAATATGAAGTATCGTGAAAAACCTCTAGGTACTGAACTTCCTACTCGTTTTAACCATTCGCTCATCATCGCTAGTGATATCACTAGAGATTAATATAAACCTGTTGGTAGTGTTACATATTTAAACAATTAAGAAATGTTAATGTTTTGATGACAGAATATATTGAATATGATTTATTGATTGTTGGATCTGGTATCGCTGGCCTTAGAGCTGCTATAGAATCAGCAAAACAAAACGACACTTTGAGAATTGCAGTAATTTCTAAAGTCCAAGTTATGCGTTCTCATTCAGTCTCAGCTGAAGGTGGAACAGCTGCAGTACTTTTTGAAAATGAAGGAGATAATATGGAATCTCATATATATGATACAATCAAAGGAAGTGATTTTCTAGCTGATCAAGATGTTGCTGAAAAATTATGTTTAGAAATACCAAAAGAAATATATCAATTAGAACATTGGGGTATGCCTTGGTCTAGACGTAAAGATGGGAAAATAGCGCAACGAAATTTTGGTGGATATAGTTATCCTGGAGCTACATATGCTTCAGACAAAGTTGGATTTTTTGAAATGCAAACATTATATGACACATGTTTAAAATTTGATAATATTGAATTCTTTAATGAATGGTATGTAACTTCAATAATACATGATGACAAAAAATTTCTTGGTGTGACTGCTATTGAGATATCTACAGGTGCGTTTTATACCATTAAAGGTACAGCTTTAATAATAGCTAGCGGTGGTGCTGGCAGAATGTATAGCTATTCAACTTATGC
The DNA here is from genome assembly GCA_020027255.1 of Nitrosopumilaceae archaeon. GTDB lineage: Archaea > Thermoproteota > Nitrososphaeria > Nitrososphaerales > Nitrosopumilaceae > WTHC01. The sequence goes on from JAHRAP010000067.1 coordinate 1,822, forward strand.
GTTGTCGTCAACACCTGATGGACTAGATATGGCTTATAGGGCTGGTATGGCACTAAAGGATATGGAATTTGTGCAATTCCATCCTACTGGTATTTTACCATCTGGAATTTTGATCACAGAAGGCGCTAGAGGTGAAGGTGGATATCTTCTAAATAATAATGGAGAAAGATTCATGAAACAATACGCTGCCGAAAAAATGGAATTGGCGCCAAGAGATATAGTATCTCGTGCTATTATGACAGAAATTACACATAATCGTGGATTTATTCATGAAACTGGTGTACAATGCATGCAATTGGATCTAAGGCATATTGGTGATGACATACTTAAAGAAAAACTAGGCGCCATTCGAGAAATATCTTTCAAATTCTCGAATATTGATCCTGCGAAAGAACCGTTATACATAAGACCAGTATGCCACTATATGATGGGTGGAATACACACAAATATAGATGGCGCCACAGAGCTCCAAGGTGTCTGGGCAGCCGGCGAAGCTGCATGTAATAGTATTCACGGTGCAAATAGACTGGGTGCAAATTCTACATCAGAATGTATGGTATGGGGCAAAATAACTGCAAATATGGCAGTTAATTATATTGCAAACGCACAATCAGAATCTCAATTCCCACACCATTTAGTAGATGCAGAAGAGAAAAGAATCTATGATGGTATATTCAGAGGTGGCGGAAAAATGAATCCATATGAAATACGTGAGAAGCTGACTGGTATATTAAATGATAAAGCATATGTATATAGAAAAGAATCAGAATTAATAGACGGATTAAAAAAAATCCGTGAATTACGAAACACATCTTGGCGACGTGTTGATGATCATGCCCAGGAATATAATACCAATTTCATTAATGTGATGGAATTAGATTCTATGTTTCGAGTTGCTGAGGTAATTTTACTTGGTGCTACATATAGAAAAGAATCTCGTGGTTCTCATGCTAGGATAGACTATCCTCACAGAGACGACAACAATTTTTTACATCATACGCTTGTTTATTATGATATAAATGATCCAATTATGAAAAAACATCCTGTTACAATAACGAAATACAAACCTGTGGAGCGTAAATATTAAATGAATAAACAACACAACAACAGAATAGGAATAAAAGCTTGGTTAAATCCATGGCGTTATGGTATAGAGCGTTTTGCGTATTGGTTAATGAGAATAACTGGAGTGGGACTACTTGTATATTTCATAATGCATATTTATGAAACAAGTTCAATACTAGATGGCAAAGAAATATGGAATAAAATGTTAGATCTTACGCAAACTCCAGAAGGACATTTGATATTAGTTTTAGTTATCGGAATGTCTACATTTCATACAATTAATGGAATTAGAATAATGTTAGGGCATGGTGGCATTGGTGTTGGTAAAGCTAGTAGACCTGATTACCCATATGCACCTAAATCACAAAACATGAAAAATAAACTTTGTATTTATGCTTCTATTGGTTTAGCTGCATTAGCAATGCTATATAGTGTAGAAGTAATGTTTGGTGAATAAAAATAATGATACGCGAAAGTATGATAATGAAAATTCATTATGCTACTGCTCTAGGATCAGTAGCATTAGTAGTAATACATGTTCTATTTAGATTAACACAAAACTTCCACGATTCTTTAAAATTTGATAATGTAATTACAAATTATTCATTATTGCCGTATTCTATTCTATTAGAATTAATCTTGATATTGATTTCAATACATGGTTTCAATGGTTTACGTGTAATTTTACTAGAGTTAAATCAGGGTCAAAAATACGAAACTATAATTACATATGGTTGTTTGGCTTCTATGATAGCACTTATTACATATGGATCTAGAACAATATTGATGACAAGTATGGGCATGATATGAAATGGCAGCTATTAAAATACACGAAGAAAATGATCAAAATGTTAAAAGTATAGCAGCCGATATAAAACCTAAAAACAAAATTTTATTTAAAATAACAAAATTCAATCCACATGTTGACACTCATATGAAATATGTTGATTATGATGTAGAATACGAACATTGGAATACTGTATTAGATGCGCTTCTCATGATAAAACATAAAGTAGATCCGTCGCTAGCTTTGAGGTATTCGTGTAGGCAAGCGTCATGTGGCTCGTGTGGAATGATGATTAATGATAAACCTTCATTGGCATGCTTCACAAAAATAAATGAACTCGGATCTGACGTCGTTAAAATAGAACCAATGTCTAATTTTCCCATACTTAGAGATCTGGCTGTTGATTTCACTCAAATGTTTAATACTCATAAAAAACTAAAACCGTATATAATTAGAAGTGATTCTGAAATATCTCAATCTAATGAAATTAAAGAATTCTCACAAGATCCAGACTCTGTCGAAAAATATATTCAATTTGCGAATTGCATCAAATGTGGTTTATGTAATTCTGCATGCCCTACAATGGCAACGGATTCTTCATTCATGGGTCCACAAGCATTAACCCAAGCTTATCGATATGTATCTGATGACAGAGATAAAGGTAAAAACACACGGCTTAAAATAATCGATGAACGTCACGGTATATGGAGATGTCACTTTGCAGGCTCGTGCAGCAAAGTTTGTCCAAAAGGTGTAGATCCTGCTATGGGGATACAATTTTTACGTAGTTATTTATTAGGATTTAGAGATTAGTATTATTATTAATCTTTGGATTAGCGCTATTATTAACCTGGTTATTTATCTGTTCTGCCATAAAATGATTAGAAACATTTACTTTCACATTATCAATACCGTCAATTTTTAACAAATAGTCGTGTATGTCCTGACATATTTTAAATCCAAAAACAGCTGGGCAAAATGGGCTGGTCAAATGTAAATCAACCTTCACGTTATCATCATTTATATCAACTTCATCAATTAATTCTAATTCTGTAATCGACGTATTTATTTCAGGATCTACAATTTTGGATAACGCATCAAAAATTTTTACTTTCATTTCGTTCACGTTTTTATCCATATCACAAAAACGCTGACGCTATATATAACCATTTTAAATTAAAACTATGTATAGATCTAGATTCACAGTAGATATGAATAAATCTTCATTGAATTATATTTCGTCTGCTATAAATGATATCCAAATTATGTTTTATGATATTATAGGAAGCCAAGCTCACGTTCTTATGTTATACAAAAATAATATAATTACAAAAAATGATACTGCAAAAATTCTTAACGCATTAGAAGAACTTAAAACAACTACAGTTAAAAACAAATCTAATTCAGATGATATACACGAATTAATTGAATCTGTTGTTATTGACAAAGTTGGTATCGTATGTGGTGGAAAAATGCATACTGCGCGTTCACGAAACGACCAAATCTCATTGGATTTAAGATTGAAGCTACGTGACGACGCTAATACATTATGTATTCATTTACTTGATCTAATCGAAACATTGGTTTTACTTGCTACTAAAAACAAAAAAACAATTATGCCACTATATACTCATCTTCAACAAGCCCAGATAGGATTATTCTCACATTATCTATTATCATATGCAGATTCATTATTCAGAGATTTTGATAGATTATATTCATCATATGATAGGATAAATGAATGTCCGTTAGGTGCTGGACCCATAGGTGGTACTAGTATTACTATTGACAGAAAATTCATAGTCGACACATTAAATTTTAAACAATCTATACACAATTCTATAGATGCAATTAGCACAAGAGATTTTATAGCCGAACATATTTCCATAATATCTATTTTAATGACAAACATTAGTAGACTTTCTGAAGATTTCATAATTTGGTCTACATCAGAATTTGCATTTATAGAGTTGGATGACGAATTCACTTCAACATCTAGTATAATGCCACACAAGAAAAATTGTGATGTGCTTGAAGTAGCACGTGGAAAAACATCTCGTGTTATTGGTAATATGGTTGCAGTTTTTACAGTTTTAAAAGGACTTCCATCAGGATATAATCGTGATTTGCAAGAAATCAAGCTTCCATTATGGTCATCTTCTGAAATATCAATCCAAACAATTTACGTAATTAAAACAATATTCAAAAATATAATTATTAAAAAATCTAACATGGAAAATATTGTATATGGGGGCTATTTGACATCATTAGACATTGCTGAAGAACTAGTTAAGCAAAATGTTACATTTAGAATAGCTCATAAAATTGTTGGTGGATTGGTGCAAACTGCTCACGCTCTTAATAAACCTCTAACGAATCTTACTATTGATGAACTCACAACATCTATTGGAAATTATAACGATCTAAGTATTGACCCTGCTTCACTAATGGAAATAATAAAATCAGTAACTGCTAAATCATCTTTGCGTAATAGAACATCTTCTGGCTCATCTGGTTTCGAAGAACAAACAAAAATGATCAAAGCAAGATTAAAGAAAATTCAAAAATATAAATTAAAAATAACTAAACGTAAAAAAGAAATAACTGACGCAATATCTAATTTTTCTACTGAAATTGACAAAATCATTAAGCGGGTCTAGAGGGAGTCGGACCCTCGACAGCCGGATTAAAAGTCCGGTACTCTACCTGGCTGAGCTATAGACCCATAATACACCTGACTATTGTATCTAAATTAGTCTTTTTAATTAGTAACGTTTTAAACTAATGTTGCTATTAAATTATAACGCGCCCTTGTAGTATAGTCTGGTCTAGAATTCGGCCCTGTCACGGCTGAGACGCGTGTTCAAATCCCGCCGAGGGCGTTTACACATTTTGATACATATTTTATCATGTTTTTATTAACTGCAATGAAAGATAATTTTCTATTATGAAAATCACCTACAAGTGGTTTTAAATTACAATCTAAAATTAATCCTCCTGACTCATTTATCAATAAATATCCTGCAGCTATATCTTGTATTCTAATTTTTGACCGTAAACCTAAAATTATATCAATTAAACCTCGTGCAAAAAAAGCCATTTCTAACGCGTTAGCTCCCAAACGTCTTATATGGTTACATGTTTTAAATATTGGTAATAATTTCGTTAATAATTCTATTGAATCAGCAGATATATTTATACTGATTATTTTATTTATCGTCTTGTGTATCATGATCTTTCGGTTATTATAATATGCTCCTTTTCCTTTTGACGCATGGTATATATCCTTTGAGACTAAATCAATTATTACACAATCTGTTATGTCACTAAAACTATTACCTATTGAATATGCTAACGAACAACAAAAAAATGGAATTCCTCTGATTGCATTTGCTGTTCCATCCATAGCATCCATTATTACCACTCCGCTTGATTTTTCTAATATTTTGATTTTACCGCATTCTTCTCCAAGTATTGTACATGCAAAACCAATTTTTTGAAAATAATCAATAACCACTTCTTCTGCAACAATGTCTATTTTTCTAGATATATCTCCTCCTGCACCTTTACCACATTTGATAGCAGCTTCTTTAGTACCTATAATTTGATTAACTGTTTTATATACTAGTAATGACGCATTGATAAGAATTTCAATTATTTCCACACGACCATTCTTTTTTGCAGTAATTTAATTTTAATTAATAATTGAAAGCATAAATAATAATACGTAACTTCATTAATGTGAGTAGTAAAAACGATGTCATATTTAAGAAAGAATCATTGTTAAACACAAAACCTGGACAACAAATCATTAAAAATAGATTATTCAAAACTAAAGGATACGAACAATTTATCAGATATCGTGAAGAATCAATTTTAGAATTTTCTAAATTGTCAACTAGATTCGCCAAAGATTTGTCATATTTGATTAAATCTGATTCCAATACATATGATACGCAGCAAAAATTTTCTAATGTGTATGGTTCTGACTTTGAGTTAAAACCTTCATTAATAGATTCTACTAAATTAAAATTAATAAACATGGATGTACTATCTGATCGAGTTGCTCGAATACTTAATTCAAATTTTATCAAAATGACTATGCCTATATTTATGGCACTCTACGACTCGTCTTCTAATTTCTATGGGGATGATAATCATGATGATCTTCGTGAAAATCTATTGTATGGACATTTAATTGCCATAGATCTAAGTGAACCAATGGATAGGATAATTGATAAAGACGAAGATCTAGAATATTTAAATGATTATAAATTCCTGAATCCATATATTCTCAAATTAGCTAATGACAAAATATCAAAATGTGGAAATGACGTGATGCGTGAGTTCAATAATGGATTCAAAGAAGCTATAAATGGACAAAAAGCTGATCACGAATTAAAATCAAAACACACAAACATTAGCGAAGACGAAATGGATTACTGTTATAAAAAGTATCGTGCGGTGATAGGAACCGCTGGAAAAAATATGGCTTTGTGTAGGCGTCCACTGGGTGAAATATTCTACTTGGGCATGTCCAAAGCTGCAGAGTGTACTGGATGTGGAAACGAGATCGAAGACGCAATAAAGAATAAGTCTATCAAAGTACCATCGTGGCCTCTATATTTTTATTCTTTAACTGGAGACGTAACCAAGTGCTTTGAACTCACACTCCAAAAAAGTGAGATATACATCAAAGAAGCTCAACTAGCACTCGACATGTTGCCAGAAGATTTTTCTCATAAAGAATTTCTTAAGTTTTTGTTTCTTACTGTTAGACATTACAATCATTTTTGGTATAATCAATTGAAGAAGGAAAATTTACAACAATTTGTGGTTTCAGAATGATCTGGTCTGATAAACATAAGCCTGTAAACATAATAGATATGATTGGAAACGAACTTGTGAGATTAGAAGTAATAAATTGGATCCAAAATTGGGAAAAAGGTACAAAACCTCTCATGTTGATAGGGCCTGCTGGTGTAGGTAAAACTACTATTGTTGGCATACTAGCACGAAAATTAGGATACGATGTAATCTCTCTCAATGCAAGTGATCTGAGAAACAAACAACAAATCAATGATGTTCTAAATCCAATTCTAAATAATTTGAGTTTGTTTGGCAAAGCTATGATTTTCATTGATGAAGTTGATGGTATACATGGAAGACATGACTATGGTGGAGTAGACGCATTGATCAAAATTTTAAAAATACCATTAATTCCAATAATATTAGCTGCAAACTCTGTAGCCGCAGATAAAATGAAGAATATTAAAAAAGCAACACAAACAATATATTTTCACCACATACCTCCAAGGCTTCTTTTATTATACTCATTACATATATTACAAAAAGAACAATCTGTATTGCCATATGATAAACTTAAAAATATTATAAGAAACTCTAATGGCGATATGAGATTTATGATTAATTCATTACAAACTGCAGTAACGGGATCAAAAATAACTCAAACAAAATCTTTCATCGATCAAAACATCGAAGAATGTATAAATAATTTTTTTGCTGCGCCATCTCAAGATCAAGCTAGGAAAATTTTGTATTCTTTACAAATAGACCCGTATGCGAAAATTAATGCTTTTTATTCGAGTATTATTAGCACTCCCTCTGATAATCTGAATAAAATGTTACAGTCTTTATCACGAGCTGATATTCTAT
>JAHRAP010000088.1 GCA_020027255.1 Nitrosopumilaceae archaeon
GTACTTTTAACATTCTAACTACTAACACATGAGCTATTATGTTGATACATATTGCGAATAGTAAAAGGATTAAGCCAACACCAATTAATGCAGATAGATGTAACGATGATGGAGAAGCTTCAATGAATTCATTTGCTAATATGCTAGACATTGTTTGTCCAGCTTGAAATAATGATTTTGGTAATGCAAAGACGCCAGTAGCATTTCCTATCAACATAGTGATAGCCATAGTTTCACCAACAGCTCTTCCTAATCCTAAAATAGATGCACCTACAAGTCCAGCTTTCGAATACGGAAAAATAGCAAATTTAAATATTTCCCATTTTGTTGCACCTAACATGAAAGCAGCTTCTTGTTGTTGTAATGGAACCGATTTAATTATTTCTCTAGATACTGATGATATAGTAGGGATTATCATTATTGCTAATACTATACTTGCTGTAACTATATCCAACCCAAGAGGAATTCCAGAAAATATCCAAATATGGTCTCCGAGTGCAGAATTAATTGGCATTTCAAACCATTTAACAAATATTGGTCTAAAAACAATAAGTCCCCATAACCCATATATTATACTAGGTATGGCAGCTAACAAATCAATTATAAAATTTAATACCATATGAGATTCTCGCGGCATATAGGAGGTAAACATTGCAATACCAATGCTTAATGGAATAGCTATTGCCATTGCAATTATTGATGTAATTATCGTACCCAAAATATATGGTAAAGCTCCAAATGATTCTCTACCATCAATTGTATTCCAATCAGAAGTTGTGATAAATGATAGGCCGCTTTCATACCAAATCAAACTAGACTCGAAAAATAATTTAGCAATTAGAAATGCAGTTATTATCAAAATATAAAATGCAGATGTGGTGATAATGATTTTAAATATTTTGTCAGAGATTAAGTGTGGGTTATTTGTGATGTTTGATCCCATAAATATAACATGACGAAATTGTTTATCTACTATACGACCATATTTCATGAATACCATATAGTTCAATATAGTCGCAAATGAAATACATCATAAAATGCGTTATGTACATTTGGTTAAATACATCAACAATACTTGTTTTATAATTTGATTATTGCATTATTTAATAAGTAACGTATGTGATTAACATATTCTAGATCTGATATCATTCCATTTATCCACCATTTTGCAACATTATGTATCCAAATAGGCAAATTACGATCTTCGCTATCAGTAAATATAGGCTCATTATCATGAAACAATAATTCTCCATCGTATTTGAGACGAGATATTCCATCAATTCCTAATTTTATTATCGGTGATGGAAGTGGAGCGTAAAATAGAGACGGTGAATGATTTTGTCCATCAGTCAGCATCCAATAAAATAAATTTACTAAAGCGACAGCATGTTCTTTGGTGGATACTATATCTGCTAAATCTTCATAAATAATCAAATATGTGAAACTAGACAAAGGATATGAATTACTACCATGAGAATTAATAATGGTTACCCCATCCCAACTTTCATTAGATTGTGGGATATCATTAGCCATGATAGTTGCAGCTGACGAAATTGAATTCATGGTAGGCTCTACAAAATTGGTATGATCTGCATTTTCGATATATGCGAACGAAGAATTGGTTTGAAGTGCATAGGCTAACTCTACATAACCTATGGAAAAAGGCGTGCTTGACACAATACTAGAAACGCCTTCATTACCTATTACAGCTACACCCGTTCCTAATGGAACACTTTTACCAGCACCTACCAGAGTGTCAAATTCAGTATTTAAGTTAGATAAATAATCTGTAAAAATGAAAGTGGTTCCAGAACTGTCTGATCTTCTGATTGGTATAATTTTTGCGTCTGGTAATTCAATATCAGGATTAGTAAGTTGTATTTTGGAATCGTTCCATGTTGTAATTTTGCCCATATATATTTCAGCTAGATCTGTACCAGTAAGTTTTAATCCTTTGTGCGGCATTTCAGGAATATTGTATATGATTGCGATTGCACCTAGTGTTTCTGGTATGTGTAATGTATTAGGAGCTAATTCTGCTTCATTTTTTGTTAGTGGAACGTCTGTAGCTGCAAAATGGATCGTGTGTTCTATATGCTGTTTAATACCACCTCCACTACCTATGGATTGATAATTAAGATTGATTTCAGGATGTATGATTTTATATTCGGTCCTCCAGAGATCTAGTAGTGGAAATGGGAATGATGCACCTGCACCGTGTATAGAGAATGAAGCAGAACTGAATTTTGAATTTTCGTCAGTTTCATATGAATGATTAAATCCAAACAAAATTAGCCAACAAATACTAATAAATAATAAATAGTTTTGATATTTATAGTACGATAAGCTTTTCATTAACAGTCATTTGAATATCACTTTATATTTGTTTAATCATTTATTGATTAAAATAAAAAATATAATAGTGTTACTATCAATTGTATCAAAATGGTTTTTTGACATCACGAGTGAATACAAAACTTGCTGCAATTGTGGTTATTGATACAAAAAAGATTATTATTGTTAAGCCGAATTCAAGATTTTCACTAGATTGATTATTCATAATATCACGGACTAAAACTATTGTGTAAGTTACAGGATTAAATTTTGCTACATATGAAAGCCAAGAAGGTAATAATTCTAATGGGAACAATGCAGGGCTCAACATGAATAATGGCATGCCCAAGAAATTAATCGTAGCCCAAAATGTTTCTTGCGAGCGCGCAAGAGATGCAACAATAACAGATATTCCAGAAAAACCTAATGAAAATAGAATCATTATTGAAATTATAAGCAGGATATGAAGATAGCTTGGCATAGTCACACCCAGCATAAATGAAATACTCAAAATCAAACAAGATTGAAGCGTAGCGATAAAAGATATTGCAATCATTTTGCCTAAAGCAATGGATGAACGAGATATTGGCGAAATCAAGACTTTATTAATAAAACCATATCTACGATCCCATAATGTATTGACACCACCAAAAATACTTGTGAAAATTGCAGTAAGAATAATTATTCCAGGAGTAATGAATTCAATATAATCTCCTGAGAAACCGACTGAAGCTATTAAAGGGCCAGTTTGTGTAAATGTATGACCTACAACTATTATCCATATTATAGGCTGAATTAATCTTATTACGATTCCAAATTTAGATTTAGAATATCTTTTTATTTCTCTCCACATTATTGAATAAATATCATATAAAATAATCATGTTCTAATATGCTAAAAAATTCTAAGACTATTCCATGTGTTTGTCTAATTGTCTCTGCGATCT
>JAHRAP010000097.1 GCA_020027255.1 Nitrosopumilaceae archaeon
GAAAATATATCACATACGATATTGGAGGAAATGCTAAAACAAGTCAGATGTCTACAGAAATAACTAAAATGGCTCAACGTTATTTAAGAAAATGAAAGAATCATTCATTTATTTGTGCTCGCACTAACATTAATTCTTCAAAAAATAATTTTTTAGTAGCAACAATTACGGTTTTCAATCCAATGAAATTAATGTCATGCAGTAATTTATCATAGTTAGATAAAGATGATGTTAGGAACATAATACTAGCTGACTTTTTCATGTTATTTTTAGCAGAATTAATGATTTTGAACGTTACTTCTATTCCATCTTTGCCTCCATCTATAGTAATATCATTGATTCCATCAGATGGCAAATAAGGAGGATTGCAAACTACCAGATCAAATTTATATAGTAAAGCATCGGCATTTTCACAGCATATGCAATACGATAATTTACTATTATGTGATTTAAAATTATACAAATTAATATCTGTAGATACAACAAATTTGAAATTACGTAATAAAGCTTGTGCAAGATAACCAGATCCAGTTCCAATATCTAATGCACTATATCCATGTTCTTGTTTTAAATTATCAGCCAAAAAAAATGTGTCTGTGGATGGCTCATAAAAATTTTTGAATTTCTTATGCAATTTCAATTATTTCGTTATTTTGGAGATGATTAAAATAATTTTTGATATTAATGTTAGATGTAAGATTATATTTTTTAGAAATCATGTATCGTATTGCTTTCTTATGCAGAAAAATTTTATGTATAGATTTTATGATGTCATTTGATAATGTTTTCTTTTTAGTTAATTTGATTAATGTTGAATCAACATTAGGAATAGGAAAAAAATTTACTCTGTTCACATTTATAACATGATGCAAATAAAATGAGTAATTAGCTAAAATTGATATTGCAGTAAATTCATAGAGAATTTTGTGCGCAAATTCTTTTTGTAGCATGATAACACCATGAGAGAAGTGTTGCTTTGATAACCATTCAAACGTGGATTTACTTTTGTAATAAGGTAAATTTGACACAAAAACTGTGAATTTATAATCGTGGTCGAATCCATCTTCGTTTTTCACTGTTAAATTATTTAAATTTGAAAATTTTGATTTTATAAAATCGCATAATTGTGTATCTATTTCTACTGCAATTACTTTTTTAGCATGTTTACAAAGCAGTGGCAATAGTATTCCACGTCCACTACCTATTTCTAGCACTACATCATCATTTTTAATTTGAGCTTCTTCGATAATAAAATTTATAATTTGATTTGAAATTAAAAAATTCTGTCCAAAATTGTTTTTACCGTTTGACAAAAAAATTCATTCTGGTTTTTCCTGTTATTTCATCCATTATTCTTTTGGTGATATTTTTTGCGGGCTCTTTGAAACCAACACGTTCTTGCAAATCATTAAAACTAGTAAATTTTTTACGTTTGATTTCAGATAACATAGATTTCATATATGTTTTGCCTACTCCAGGAATCAACTCTAGTGCATGTATACGTGGAGTTAGAGGCTGGGCGTTATTTAAATAGTCAACAAATTTCTTTTCGTTTTTAGTTACTATTTTTTCCACCGTGGTGCTAAGTTCATTTTGTGCAGAGATGGATATTTTGTTATAATTGATTTTGCCTAAAACTGAAAGTACTTTTGTTCGTCCTTCCTTTCCTATGTATATTAATTCTCCAATATCAAAAGTAGCATTTGGCATACCAAGAATTTCAAGTAATGTTAATCGATCTTCACCTAATCCTGTAATGATGGTACCTTCACGTCCTGGAACTGTTAATGATTTATGACGCGTATTAAAATCTAATACATATGCATATTCTTCGTATTTTCTGGATATATTAGTATTCTGCAATTTTTCATCAAATTAAATTATTTAGATATTATTTTCAGTATTTTTTCTAGTGTTTCGGCTAAAATTAGCTTTTTCCAACCAAATGTAAATGAACGTAATTCCGATAACGTTTTTGGCATAATGTTAATCAATTCTGTTGCTTCTTCATAAGTTAATTTACAATCATCGATTAATTTAGATTTCATAGCTTTTGCAGTACTAGGATCCAATTTAGCAAATTTAGATGCATAATCATATGTCCATCGTTGTATTTGATCCATATATTCAATATCTACTTTTGACAAGATCTCTTTCACTTCAGAGATAGATATTGGTACATTCTTTTTCATCTCTTCCATGATTATACGCCAACAGGCTTTAGGTGATCTGCTCTAGTAATCAATGTTTTCATTTTATTACCAAGTTTGATATTTAATGTAATACTACGTTTACCCATATTACTAACAGTTCCAATTTTTCCCTGATATCTTTTATGTGGCATCGATTTATGTTGTCGAGGATCTATAATCACAGTAGCTTTATCCCCTTTTTGATATGTTCTAAGCAAAAAAGATACTCCGCGTATATATTTTTTTGTTAACGTGGATCTAGATTTAAACCTAAAACCATGCGAGTGGCCACTTGACTTTTTAGTTGTCATACAAATAATAATAAAATGCTTTCGGTTTTATACTTATTCAATAGATTTTTTACGTTTCATGGAGTCTGTATCTGGATCTGATATTCCAGCATTATTCAATATGAATATAACTTCTTGTTCTGGATGGTGTGGACTATCAATCATTCGAGCAATTCTTTTTTTACCAGATTTTTTGAAATAGATCCTATAAGTACTTGTGTGGGCAACCACATTACCACCAACAGGACGCGTAGGATCACCAAAAAATACATCAGGTGAAGACATAACTTGATTGGTAGCTATAGCTGCACAGTTATATGTTTCAGCGATTCGAGAAAGAAGATGAACGAAATGATTAAGTTTCTGTTGTCGTTCTGATAATGTGCCTCTTCCCAGATAATCAGCTCTAAATAGGCCAACTGCAGAGTCAGCTATAATAAGCTTAACATTATTGTTTTTAATTATTTGCCCAGCTTCCTGTAAAATTAAAGTTTGGTGAGAGCTGTTATAAGCTCTAGCTACAGTTATCCTACTAAGAACCTCTTCAGGATCCATTCCGTGGCATTGAGCTATAGTCACTATTCTTTCAGGTCTAAATGTATTTTCCGTGTCAATATACAAAACACCGCCATCAAGATCGCCATTATCTTTAGATTTTTGTACAGTAACACACATAGTATGACAAAATTGCGTTTTGCCACAACCAAATTCACCATATACTTCTGTCAATGCCTGAGTTTCCACACCTCCATCTAATAACATATCCAAGCAATTAGTACCGGTAGCTATTTTACCAATATCTTGACGTCTCTTGTAAATTTCTGTAGCTGTTTGAAAATCTTTAACGATGAGTCCTTCATCTATTAGTTGATGTCTAGCTTTATTCACTATTTTTTCAGCAGTGTCTTTATCCATTCCAGTTATATCAGATAGTTCTACAGGACCACGTACTATTAGATCCATGATATTATGAATACCTACATCAGTAAGTTTTTTAGTTGTAATGGGACCTACTCCTTCTAAAATATCTACCCTCAATTCATCCATATACCGTACCATACGGTATGTCCAATATAAATATACATGTTTGTAATTATTATCTATGCCGGCGTTTTTGAGATGGTTTGTTTTGCCCAGGATAACGTTGTAAAACTAGCCTTTTTTTGAAATTACTTTTGTTTCTTAGGCTAGAATTTGTTCCTAGCTTTTTACGTCCCTCTATTTTGGGCGTTTGTCCTCTTACCTTGCCAGCTTTAGTAAGTGATCCATGAGTAGGCATGGAATAGATCTTTAATAACTTAATTTATAGATTTAGTAAATATTTACCAGTATCGAGCTTTAATTGTGTTTATAACTTTTTCATGTTGTGAACCTTTTCGTCGCGCGTATCTTTCCATTGCACCCAAAGGAACTCCGCCTAATGATCTAGCTAGTATATTAAAGAAGTATTTTTTAATAGATCCATTACTACCTGTTTTGGACATAAATTTTTGAATGCCGTACTTAAAATTATGTTGCCAAGTTTTATACATAACTCCTAATTGCGCAGGACTCATTTCGTTCCCTATGTTAAAAAAATCAGATTTTTCAAGTAATCCAATAGGCACAAAAGTTAATGGTGTGACAGTAAACATTGCATTTGGTTGCTCGTGTTCTAACTCATTGATTATTCTTATGGTATCCCATGAATCTTCAGGAGTTTCATCGTTATCCAGCCCCATTATAAGTGTGAATGCAGGGATCCAATAATTCTCGTTTAAAGTTTTTACTCCCTCTTTTACAACCCAATGCCATTCCTCTGGAGAATATGGAGACAATTTACGATCTGCATATTTTTCTATCAATCTTAGACTTCCTGTTTCAAATCCACATTGGATGCCAGTAAGGTTATTAGGTCCAGATTTGATGATTTGAGAAATATGTGGTATTAATTTCTCATCTGCAATTGCGCCAGCTAATGTGCCATGTGTAGGATTAGTATGAGTAACTCCAGTGGACATTATCGCTTTAAATAATTCTTCAAGAGCTTCTCTATTTGGTTCCATTTGTTTGGTGACTCTTGGATCTATACCATAAACAAATATATCATCACTGTGTACCCAGGCAGATTTAATGTTACCTTTTTTCAGATTAATCTCTACTTCTTTTTTCACTTTTTCTGGAGAATAATATCTAAGAGATCGTAATGTTACATCACAAAACTTACATCCACGGCCACATCCACGCATAACTTCAATCATTCCATGTATACTAGGTTCAACTATCTCTGGAATGTCGTCAAGATCTGGCCTATCCCAAAAATTTACAAACCTACCGTGGAATTTTTTGCCATTTTTTTGAAATTCTTTAATATTTACTTTAAAATCACTTTTACGAAAAGGGTTCATATTTTCAAAATCACCTTTAATCAAATAGTTAAAGAAACGTCCTGCATGCCCATCTATTTCTGGAGCTATTCCACCAAATTCACCTTCTAATATGGTATATAAACCATACTCCAAAATTTTTTCAGGATCATAATTATATTGCCATGTGCCTGAAGCCCCAGCTATGACTTTAGCATCGCTGTTATTTTTTTTCTTAGCTGCATTAATTTTCATGTGGAGATCTTTACAATAATATTCGTCATAAGACATTTGCTTGCGACCATATGTAAATGTCATAGTTACAGGACCCATACCTAGAGGGTCCATTTCATATGTTCCGACCACTTTTGTTTTAGGACCTATGAATTTTTCAACATAATCAGGATGAGCTATCACAACATCCTCACGTTTAAACCCGTCACGCAGTAAACCAGCTTCAACTTTACGTAGTCCATATGGAGCATAATGAGCTAAGCCGTTTGTGTGTGGTATTGTGTTACAAATGAAATCAAATAAAATTTTAGGTGTTACTTGATTTTTCAGAACCTTATACCAAAAACTTTTTTTGTTTCTTGAAGGGTCTAATGCAGGAGCACAACCAAAAAATGTAGCTAGTGATATTCCTCTATATGTAGACATTAGTGTTCTGTCTGCTGTCAATACTATTTTTGGATGATGCATTTTATACTCAATTCGCATTAGATTATTAATTTGCTTTAAACCTTACTAGTGTAATTCTCTATCGAGCCTGATTTATTTCTATACATATATCCAAATTCATTGTTTTCTAATAAATATGAACCGTCGAATACAGTACCGTCTTTACAAACTATATTTTCGTTCATCGAACAGCTACCACATATCCCAATACCACATTTCATGATTCGTTCTATGCTTGCCTGTACAAATATTTGTTTTGATAATGCCATTTTAATGACATTAAACATCATCAATTCTGGTCCACATGTATAGATTGCATCAAATGTAGTCTCATGAAGTAAGTCGGCGACAATATGCGTGACCAATCCTTTGCATCCATAAGTACCATCCATAGTTGTAGTTATAATACTATGTTGATTATGTTGCAATAGCGAGTTTGCTAAGTCTTCAAAGATAACTTCGTTTTTTGTTTTCGCTCCAATTATTAATGTGATATTATGAGACGTTTTGATAAATTTCAATAGTCTTATTAGCGGAACAAGTCCAGTTCCACCTCCAACTAGAAGTAATTTGCCTGGTTTTATATTGAAATTGTTACCATAAGGCCCACGTACTCCTATATATTGACCCAATTTCATGTTATATAATGCAGTAGAATTAACTCCATGTTTACGAACTGTGAAAGCTGCTTGGTTTTTCTTAGTAGATATCATAATACTCATTGGTAATTCATTGATTCCAGGGATCCACACCATTGCAAATTGCCCAGGCCGCGAATTAGACATAATAGAATCTGAAAAAATTAACGTTCTAACTGTCGGTGTTTCGTCAATTATTTTTTCGATTTTACAGAGATATGGCTTGTTAAAATTTCTTAGAGATCCCAACCATTTCACCAATATTTGCAAAGTTTTTTTGAGACATATAATTAGTTAAACCTTGATTAATATCACTAAATATTTGCATCCATTTGTTATTTATAACGCTTCCAATTTGCACAGCAGACGCGCCAGCTAATATGAATTCAACAGCGTCAGACCAATCAAATATTCCACCACATCCAATTATCGGGATATTGTATTTGGAAGAGATTTCGTATACGCATCTAATAGCTATTGTTTTTATTGGCCGGCCTGATAATCCACCTATTTTATTACCAAGTATTGGTTTCATTGCGTCTATATCTATCGCCATTGCTCTCAATGTATTAATTGCCGTAATTGCATCTACGCCACCGTCACATGCAGCATGTATTGTATCTAGATAATTGGTTGAGCCTAAACCTACTTTGGCTATTATTGGAGTCTGAGTGGCAGATTTAATTTTTTTTACAATATTATATACAAGTTCTGGATCATCACCAACATCAAGCCCTACTTTATCGACGTGGGGACATGACAAGTTTAATTCGTACGCCAAAATTTTTGAATTTTGCAATTTTTTCACCATGGTGATAAAATCTATGTCTGTAGATCCCACTAAACTAACTATGATTGGAATTTTTTTGTTTTGCCGTAACATTTTTGAAAAATTATCTATTCCAGGATTAGATAGTCCAATTGCATTAAGCCATCCATCTCCGCCAACACTGAATAAAGAAGGACCGTCATAGCCACTTGATGGTAACATGCTTATCGATTTTGTAACAACGGCACCAGCTCCTGAGGAATAGATCCTATTAAAAATATTGATCGAAATGCCAAGAATTCCAGATGCAAGAATAGTAGGATTATCAATAAATATAGGTCCAATGTGTGTAGAAATATCAGGTTTCATTTTAGATATGAAACAATTCATAAATATAATAAGTAATCTAATGTTTTTAATTAAGTTAACATTAATCATAATGTGTATAACATTATTCTGATAGAACATGGTATAGCGATATCTAAAGATGGCGAATACTGCAAATCTTTTCCTTTTATGGAACCAATCAAAGAATACAAATCTATTAAAGATGGTAAATTATCAATAGCTGACAAGCTAATTGAATTTATAAGTGGAGAAAATTGCATGGTGAATGATTCTTCATTACTAAATATACTAAAAACTAATTCGATTAATGCAAAAATGATGGGTGATGACGAGATCAATAAAATAAGATTGTCTAAACCAAGCATTTTAGTAAATTCAGGAATTGCAGAAAATTCAAATGATGCTACTTCTAAGTTACGTGATTTTGCGTTGCGATTATCAGCATCTAAAATCAGTGAAATTTCTCAAAGTGATGATCTACATGTAATTCATGCAGTAAATTCATTAGATGAATTAGATCGAGTCATTAATGCCATTAATTCTAGATTAAGGGAATGGTACGGATTACATTTTCCAGAACTTGACAACATAGTTGATAGTACTTTAGCGTATGCCAAATTAGTAGCAAGAGCAAAAAAACGTGAAAACATATCTCCAGAAATGTGCAAAAATTCGGGTTTCCCTGAAGACAAGATTTCAGAGATTATTAATACTGCTAATAAAAGCAATGGTGGTGATATTTCGAATGAACGTATTGAATTTATTCAAGATTTAGCAAATTTTATTATTCAGATGACTGAGTTACGTGATAAATTAGATGATTATTTAAACAAACAAGTGTCAAAAATAGCTCCCAATATGACAACAATATTAGGAGCGATACTAACAGCGCGAATGCTGGCACACGTAGGAAGTATTAAAAAACTTGCGCGTATGT
>JAHRAP010000001.1 GCA_020027255.1 Nitrosopumilaceae archaeon
CAAATTTTGCCAAGCGTGATCATTTATTATTCTGATTGGAATCCTGATATTTTTATCTGCGCCTGTAAAACCATCAAAAATGAATAATTCTTTACTGCGTATAAATTTCTTCATTCTACAGCTGCAATAATAATACATCATCCTGAAGCAGAATATTTTGTATTATGATCTAGTAAATTATTAATTATATCATTTGCATAAGCAAAATCATTTGGTGATGTTATTATCACATTTTTACTTATCTGATAAATTTCTTTTATGAAATCTAATATTCGATGTTGGTAGTCTGTCCAATCAAATTTTAATTTGAAAGCTGATTTTAAATTATTTGTAGAAGGTAATAGTATGCATGGTATCACTTTAAATCCTTGTGGTTTTAATTTATCCACTATATTTGATACTTGTTCAACCTTGTTAACTACTTGTGTTATAAAACCAGTAGGTTCTGAATTTATTTTATTTTGAATTTTATTAAAATCTGGGTTGCTTGGTATTGATAGAAATAAATCTATTTTGTTTATTATTCCTATCTGTTTAAAATATTTTATCATTTTACTTGGAGTTAATGATGAATCTGATGATTCTAAACTCGGTTTATCTCCATTTATGAGCAAAACCCCATTTATTTTTAGTAAAACCGAATCACATATATATTGAGTTATAGATGTAACGTTTCTATCACGAACTCTTAAACTTGTAGTTATCTCCATATTCTTATAGTTGTTTTTCAATAATGCACTTAAAGTTAAAGGTGATATTCTAGGAACGCCCAACACTGAATCAGTTACATGTATACTATTACATCGTCTTGCAATTTTAAATGTATTATTGCATGTAGTTTGAAATAAATTTTGTATTTTATAATCGCTTAAAATAATATTATTCTTTATAATTTTTGGCGGGTTTATTTCATATCGTAAATGCATGCAAATCGTTAATCGTTAATTAGATTAAAACTTTTGAAAAATAAAAATAACATTATATCTAATTATATTGATGAATATAGACCAAATTAAAAACATATTTACTGATGAAATTCAACACATTGATTTTAAATACAACGAAAAATCGTCTTCTGTACTTGTAATAATAAATTCATACATTCCAAAAATTATCATGATAAAACGAAGTTATGATCTACGTATACATGGTGGAGAAATGGCATTTCCAGGAGGTAAATGTGATTGCCATGATAACAATATTTTAGACACAGCGATTCGAGAAACAAGAGAAGAAATAAATTTAAACATATTAAAAAACCAAATCGTAGCTAAACTCGCTCCGGTATCAACATCCACTGGTTTTACAATATTTCCATTTGTTTCAATTATAAATAACATGGATAAACTTCGTGCTAGCAGCAATGAAGTAGAAACAATATTCAACATTCCATTATCATCATTCTTAAAAACCATTAAATTTCAGAATCATGACAATAATTCATGTATATTTGAATACAAAATGAACACTATTTGGGGCGCATCTGCACGTATTCTGAAGCAATTGTATGATATTTTAAAAAGTCCATTATATAAGAGTTAGATTAATTTAAAAAAGGCCATTGATTACATTAATTCATGTCTTCACACAAATCAACTTCTAGAAAAATACGACTCCTAAAAAAACAAAAACAATCTTCTGCTGTGCCTGCTTGGATAATACTGAAGACAAAAAGAGCTGTTAGGACAAATCCTAAAAGACGTGCTTGGCGAAGAACTGATGTGGAAGTGGGTTAGATGTCTCAAGAATTTGAACGTATATACACAATCAATTTAGGCAAGGTTTTATTGTCACCTAATAACAGAAGAGCCAAAAGAGCAATTAACATGATACGAGAATTCGCTATCAGACATACTCATAACGAAGAAATTAAAATTCATGAAGATCTAAACCAACATATCTGGAAAAACGGAATAAAAAACCCTCCTAGAAAGATCAAGGTGAAAATGACAAATACTGATAATGGTGATATTTTAGTTTCTCAATATGTTGAAAACCCTGTACATGAAAAACACCAAGCGAATAAAATAAAACCAGAGAATAAAATAAAACCAGAGAATAAAATAAAACCAGAGAATAAAATAAAACCAGAGAAAAAAATAAAACCAGAGAATAAAATAAAACCAGAGAATAAAATAAAACCAGAG
>JAHRAP010000083.1 GCA_020027255.1 Nitrosopumilaceae archaeon
AATAATCTTAATGCTCCTATACAACCGAATATAAAATTAAACATAAAGAAGACAGCTCCAAAATTCAAAGAGAATATATACAAAATATCAGATTTCATTACAAACGAAGATCCTAAGGAAATGATCAAAGTACTACAAAATAAAGGCAAATTCAAATATAATGACAACGAAAACGATATAGCAATATATGAAGATGATTTAATCATAGGTTTTGATGCAAATGATGGATATGTACAAATTAATAAAAACAATAAATTAATTATTTTATCAATAAAACGAAATGATCAGATGCTTATTGACGGATTTATCAAAGATCTGGCAAGAAGATTACAATCATTGAGAAAAGAACGTGGTTATAAACCAACAGATATGCTATCCATTGCATCTATAATTGACCTAAAGCCAGATAAATTAAATATTATCAACATGAAGAAAAATGAATTAGCACGCCTAGTGAGAGTAAAAAATGTGAATTTTATCGAAACGTGCAATGATTATAAAAGTTATAATATAGATGGAGAAATTATAAGACTGTCTATAGAATGAAAACTATGCATATTGGATACTACATTGTATTATGTACAAATTTATATTTTAATGAGGTTTAATTACATTATTGTACTGTGCGGATATTATGAATGAGGCTGTCAGATCAACAAAAACACCAATAAACAACACTAAGAATGAAAATCTACATAACATTAAATGTATTATATCAGAACATAGCACAAATTTATATTTTATAGAATATTTCATATTATTTTACAGCAATGATCAATGTGTTTTTGTAATTATAGCAAATAAAATATTTGAAGGGGATTAACAATAAAACCGTTACGAATAAAATTACTACAAACTGAAAATACAAAAAATCAATACGTGTAAAGTTTATGAGATTATTAGAATATCAAGCGAAAGAAATATTTTCAGAATATGGGATTAAAATACCTCGGGGTTTTGTCTCCAATAATATACAACAAGGGATAAAGCACGCCACTGAATTAAAATTGCCGGTAGTTATAAAATCACAAGTTCCAATTGGTGGGAGAGGAAAATCAGGAGCGATACAAAAATGTAATAATATTGATGAATTTATGTCAAAATATAATCAAGTTTTAAATATGAAAATAAAAAATGAAAAAACTAAAGCCGTCCTAACAGAGAAATTAATACCATACGAAAAAGAATTATATTTGTCAATATTTTTGAATCGTAGTAAAAGGAGTTACAATATAATCGCGTCACTACAAGGTGGAATTGAGATAGAATCTTTTAAAAATCAAATAATTCATGAAACTGATTTAAGCTCATTTGGAGAAGAAATGGCATTACAAATAGCTAATGAAATTAAATTAGATGGCGAATCACGACATAACTTTGTTTCAATACTACAAAAATTATTCAAATTGGTGATTGATAAAGAAGCCGAATTAGCTGAAATTAATCCATTGGTGATATTAAAAGATAATAATTTTATAGCTTTGGATGGGAAAATTATAACAGATGATAATGCCAATTTTAGACATCCAGAATTACAAAAATTTAGTCAAAAAACTACAATAGAAAAGAAAGCTGAAGAAAATGGATTTTCATTGGTAGAATTGGATGGAGATATAGCAGTTATTGGCAATGGTGCAGGTTTAGTCATGTCAACATTAGATATTTTAACAGATAATGGTGGCGAAGCAGCTTGTTTTTTGGATGTTGGTGGCGGAGCTACAATAGATTCTGTATACGAGGCATTAAAAATAATAAGTAAAATAAACAATGTAAAAGGAATTTTAATAAACCTATATGGCGGAATTGTCAAAACAACAACAATTGCATATGCATTAATTAAAGCGTATAACCATAAATTGTTAAATGTAACAATTTCAGCTAGACTAAAAGGCGCGGAATCACAAAAATCAAAAGAATTACTTGCAACTAAAAATGTAAATATGTTTGATTCAGTTGAAGAAGCTATAAATTTTATAATATCAGAGATAAAAAAATGTTAGACATCTTTGATATTTTAATTGGGAAAAACTATGAACCGGATTATAAAAATAAGTCAGTAATAGTGCAAGGAATAACTGGTAAATTTGGATCTTTACATACTAGAAATATGATTTCGTATGGTACAAATGTTGTTGCAGGAGTTACACCTGGAAAAGGAGGAACAAAATTCAATAATGTAAATATATATAATACAGTTTCAGAAGCTGTAAAATATACAGATTCTATAATTTCAGTAATGTTTATGCCAGCGAAGTTTTTTTTGGAAGCTGTAAAAGATGCAATTAATGCAGGGATAAAGTTACTCATAGCCATACCTGAACATGTGCCTATCAAAGATACAATGGTCGCATTAGAAATGGCGAGACAAAATAATGCTATTATAATAGGTCCAAACACACCAGGTATCATAATACCAAATGTAATCAAATTAGGAATAATGCCAACAACTCCATTCAAACCTGGAAATATAGGTATTTTATCTAAAAGTGGAACACTAATGTATGAAATGTCAGACAAAATAAGTCAACATGGTTTTGGTCAAAATATAGCCATTGGGATAGGCGGAGATCCTATAAATGGAACTAGGTTAATAGACGCATTCAATATGATAAAAGATAATTCAAAATTGGAAGGGATAGTAATAGTTGGAGAAATAGGAGGTGATGCAGAAGAGATATTGGCACAACATATAATGGATATAAACTACAAAAAACCAATAGTATCGTATATAGCTGGAAGGTCAGCACCCAAAGAAAAAAGAATGGGTCACGCAGGAGCTATAGTTTATGGAGAATATGGGTCAGCTGAATCAAAAATTAAAATGTTTAATAATGCCAATATACCTGTTGCCAAAAAACCTAGCGAAATACCAATATTATTAGCAGAGAGATTAAAGATATAAAACAAACTACATTTATTTAATTTGTAATGACAATAACAGATCCAGAAAAAAAAAGATTAGCACAAGAAGTACGGCTTCATTTAAAAATTTGTTTAGATTGCGGAGTAAGAAATTCTATTCGTGCAGAAAGATGTAGAAAATGTCATAAAAGTCATCTAAGATTAAAAAATAGAGCATTACGTGCAAAGAAATAATATTTAAAAAAATCATAAACTATGTGGACTGGTAGTCTAGTGGCATGATTATGCCTTCACACGGCGTATAGAAATTCTCGTCAAGGTCATGGGTTCGAGTCCCATCCAGTCCAATTAAATAAAAAATTCAAATATAAATTCTAAAAAACTATATAATATTTAGAGTAACAATTAACAAATAATGAAATATAATGTATCTAAATGGAATTTAAAAGACTTAGTTAAAGATGAACAAGATTTAGAACTAATTATGTCGTTAATAAAACATGATACAAATAAATTAAAAAATATGTATTCAATGTTAAAGCAAGAAATAACCATCAAAGACTTCTTAAAAATTTTGAATATGTTAGAAAATATTTATAAGAATATTAATGTCATTAACGCTTTTGCATCTTTGTCCTATGTTACAGATACACAGTCAGACGAAAAAACATTGTTAATGACGCAGATCAAAAAATTTTCTGCTGATATTTACAATGAATTATTATATTTCGATTTATGGTGGATGAAAATTAATGAAAAAACTGCCAATAGATTAATCAGAAACGTGACTCTAGTATCC
>JAHRAP010000084.1 GCA_020027255.1 Nitrosopumilaceae archaeon
ATTCAAGTCATTTCTATATGATGATTTTATGAAATAGTATTTTTCATATTAAATCATATAGTGATTTTATTTTAAATTGTCACAGTATCTTTTTATTCCATTTTAAAATTGAAAAATATAGTGATGAGAAACTATTATGCAATAAAAAAAACCGCATTGAAAGTACGTAAATTAATTATAAATTGTATTTCTAACGCAGGTTCTGGCCATCCTGGAGGCTCATTATCTATGGTCGAAATTCTTGGATGTTTGTTTTATAATCATATTAAATATAATCCTACAAATCCTAATTGGGATGAACGTGATAAATTAATTTTATCTAAAGGCCATGCATCTCCTGGTCTTTTTTCGTACTTGGCAATGATGGGCTATTTTGATATTGCTAAACTTAATACATTCCGTAAATTTGGAAGCATTTTGCAAGGACATCCAAATCTGCAGTGTCCTGGTGTTGAGTTTTGTGGTGGTTCTCTAGGAATTGGATTATCATTTTCAATCGGTGATGCATTAGCTGCCAGGATCGATAACTCTCCTCGTCATATTTATACTATTATTGGAGATGGTGAATCCAACGAAGGACAAATTTGGGAAGCTGCTATGTCTGCAGCTAAATATGGCATTGATAATCTAACAGTTGTATTGGATCGAAACTATATTCAACAAGACTCTCGTACTGAGGATGTCATGCCATTGGACACTATGCCTATAAAACACAATAATAAAAATAAAAATCATACCATCAAAGATAAATGGAAATCCTTTGGATGGAATGTAATTGACATAGATGGACATAAAATAGAACAAATCGATTACGCTATCCAAGAATCTAAGAAGATCAAAAATAAACCATCAATAATAATAGCTAATACTGTGAAAGGAAAAGGAATAGAACATATGGAACAAAATCCAAATTGGCATGGACAAGCTCCCAAACATGAATTCATTCCTATTATTGATGCTGAATTAAATTCGCAATTCATGATATCTCCTTCGATCATAGCTGGTAATTCTCATGAATTACAAAACACAATAAAACTATGTGAATGCGCGAAAGCTGATTACATCCACCTTGATGTTATAGACGGTGTTTTTGTGCATAATAAAACATTTGATTTTAAAAAGATTAAAGAATTACGTAATATTACAAATTTGCCATTTGATGTACATTTAATGGTCTCAAACCCATTAAAATATATAACTAAGTATGTTGATGCAGGCAGTGATATAATCAGCGTGCATGTGGAATCTTGTAACGAATCCTCTTTCGGTGAGATTCATGACATTTTAAAAAATCATGATAAAGGAATAGGTCTGGCAATTAACCCTGACACAGAACTTCCCAAATGGTCTTATAAGTTTCTTAAAAATCTAGATCAATTAATAGTGATGTCTGTATACCCAGGAAAATCAGGGCAAAAATACATAGAATCTAGTCATATAAAAACACAAACACTACATCAATTACTTAGTAAATATAAGTTCGATGGTTATATTGAAGCGGACGGTGGTATTTGTAAAGCAAATGTGGCTCAATGTTTTATTGACGGTGCACGAATATTCGTAGGTGGCAATGCAATTGTAGGTCAACCTAACATACAAACTGCAATAATCGAATTCCGAAATATAATTTCGTATACAATCAAAAAATTACTTATATTGAAGGCTAACAAAATAGGAGGAAAAGAATTCATTAAGAAATGGATTAGTCTTCATAATGAAGAAAAATTTCACACACTTAATAGTATGGCGATTGATCTAGGGTATCTATAGTATGGCATTTAATTTAACAGACATGCGCACTGTTTATGGTAAAACATTAATTGATTTAGGTGAATCTAATCAAAAAATAGTCGTTATTGGAGCAGACACTACAAACTCATTAAAAATATCATCATTTGGAAAAATATTCAAAAACAGATTTTTTAATGTTGGTATAGCGGAAGCTAACTTGGTCTCAATTGCTGCTGGATTAGCTAATGCTGGCAAAATAGTTTTTGCTAGTACATATGCAATATTTGTTCCAGGACGATGTGTAGATCAAATTCGAAATGCAATTGCATATCCTTCGCGCCATGATCAACAAGGATTAAATGTAAAGCTAGTAGTTTCTCACGGCGGAATATCAGTTGGTGCTGATGGAGGATCACATCAGCAATTAGAAGATATAGCAATAATGAGAACAATCCCAAATATGCGAGTTCTTATACCTGCTGATTCTATTGCAGTTTCAGAACTTACTCGTATAATGTCTGAACAATATGGTCCTTTTTACATGAGAATGTCCAGACCTAAAATACCTACTATGCATTCTACATCGGAAAAATTTTTAATAGGCAAAGGAATTATTATGAATGATGGTTCTGATTGTACCATAGCTGCTTGTGGAATAACAGTAAAAATGGCATTGGACGCAGCTAAATTATTAAAAAAAGACGGAATCTCATGCCGCGTTATAGACATGTTTTCAATAAAGCCTCTTGACGAAAATATACTGGAAAAATCTGCTCGTAAAACTGGATTTATAATAACATGTGAAGAACATAATGTTATTGCCGGCTTTGGCTCTGCTGTGTGCGAAACAATTTCTAATACATATCCGGTGCCTATAAAAAGAATTGGAATACATGACACTTTTGGTGAATCTGCACGAGATCCAGAAATGGAATTATTATTTAAAAAACATAAATTGACTCCTGAAAACATAGTAAATAATGTTAAGGAAATAAGAAAATGAAAATATTTTTGGACACTGCTAGCATAAAATCTATAAAATTCTATAATGATATGGGACTTATAGATGGAGTAACTACCAACCCGTCATTATTATCCAAAGAGAAAGGCAATCCGCATAGCATTATGAAATCCATTTCTAATATGATTGACGGTGACGTCAGCTTGGAAGTAATTGGCACTACTTATTCTGAAATGATCAAAGAAGGACACACGCTCAAACTATATGGCGATAATGTAGTTGTAAAATGCCCAATGACTCCAGATGGATTAATTGCATGTAAAAAACTAACTAATGAAAATATCCCAGTTAATATAACTCTGATTTTTTCTGCAAATCAAGCTATGCTTGCGGCAAAATCTGGAGCAAAATATGTCAGCCCATTTATTGGACGTCTTGACGATGTTGGAAATGATGGAATTAATCTTATTAATGAAATCAAACAAATTTTTCAAAATTATGATTATGGTACACAAATACTAGTAGCTAGCGTTAGACATCCTATCCATGTAATACAATCTGCAAAAATTGGTGCAGATGCAATTACAATACCCCCAATAATCTTAGACAAAATGATTAAACATAACCTTACGTCTATTGGACTAAATAATTTCTTATCTGATTGGAAAAAAATTAAATAAAGATTATTTGGTACATTCGCAGAAATGATATCTCAAAACTAATTATAGATCATTAATTTCTTTTCTTCGAGAAGTGAATGTAGATTATGAACAGATCTGTATACATCAGACTCTTTCTTGGCACCAGTACATACTAATTTTCCAGACGCAAATAACAAAATTACAGTCTTGGGATCAAGCATTCTATGTATTAATCCTGGAAATTGTTCTGGTTCGTACATACTTCGTGGTAGTACTCTAGCTGCATATTCTAAATGTATTTTGCCTCCTAAATTTATTGCGGCTACTATGTTTTGTACTGCTATCACTGCATCATTTTTTATTTTGATACCACCTTTGCGAAGTTTTTGTACAACAGTTCGCACAGCTTTTATCGCCATTTCTTCTGATTTTGCTCCTGTGCATACCATTTTTCCAGTTCTAAATAATAGAGTAGCAGTTCTAGGCATATTTAATCTGAAAACTAGACCTGGAAATTGATCAGGGTGATATTCCGTATCGGGAAACTTTTTAGTAACATCATTAAGATCAATTTTTTGATCTACCGAAGCTGATGCCACCACATTTTCAACACTTACAATTGGTTTTGTTTGTGGCATTTATAATCTTTTAATTAAACTTTATGTGTACATAATAACCTTTGTATATAGACATTCACGCTATAGATAATTGATATTTTAAATCAAATATCCTGATAACCTATACTACACATATTTGAATCCTGATTCTAGTATTGGAATTTTATCATGGATCAACTTTGATCTACCTCTATTTATTTCGAGTATATTTTCATAATTCAATGGTTTTAGAACATTATTATGGATAATTCTTTCTATAAATTCTGCCTTAGATCTTAAATAACTTATTTTCTTTGATATCTGTTATTGTAATATATCTAACATTGTTTTTATCTTCATTTATGAAATACTCTTTATTTTTATGCGCAGGAAATATTTGAACATGATCTGGTAAAGTTAGAATCTTACTGTGTAATGTATGATGTAATTTATCTGCTAATATACTTGAATCTTCATGAAGATCAGGTCTTTCCACTCATCCCAATGATAATGTATCTCAAACAAAAATATACTTCATGTCTACTATTACACATAAACTTCCAATTGTATGACCTGGAGTATGAATTATTGATATTTCTTTTTTATCTATATTGAGTATATTTCTGTCATCAATGTAGTTTGCATCAAAACTATATTTCTCATATCGACTAGTACGTAATTTAGAATTAGTAACATATGCTAATTCTCTCGCTGCCGAAATATGATCTGCATGTTGATGAGTATCTAACACATTAGTAATTTTCAATTTTGGTCGTATTTGTTTCAGCCAGATAAAATATGACTTTTTTATGTA